>NZ_JBHYXZ010000199.1:0-13612 GCF_042752395.1 Actinosynnema sp. NPDC059335
CCAGCGCGAAACATTATTTTGGTTTGTTTTGGTGGGGTTTGTTTTTTTTATAAACACCCGCGCCGGGGGGCCGGGGGGGGGGGGGGCGGGGGGGGGGGGGCCCCCCGCCCCGGGAGGAACCGGTCGCCGCCGCGCGCGAACCGGAAGACCCCGCCGCCCGCCCGGGCCTGTGGGCGCGCTGGCGCGCCTGGGTCCGGTCGCGCTTCGGCAAGGACGGCGCGGCACCGCCCGCCGAACCCGGGCCCCGCGCCACCGAACGCCCGGAAGCGGCCCGCGTCCGGACCACCGCCGGGTCGGAGGCGGCGCTCGTCGAGGGCCGGTCGGACGTGGTGCTCGGACCCGTGCTGCCGGCCCGGCCGGAGGCCAAGCGCCCGTTGCCGACCACCGCCGCCGAGGTCGGGGTGGACGGCCCGCCGTGCCCGGTGTGCGGCACCACCAACCCGCCGGGCCGCCGGTTCTGCCGACGCTGCGCCACCCCGCTCCAGGGCGCGGCCCCCGCGCCGGCCGAGGGACGTCGCCGACGGGTCCGCCGCCACGGCGACACGTCCCGGTGGCTGCGCCGGTTGGCCGCGCTGCTCGTGGTCGCCGCGCTGGTGGTCGCCGGGATCCTGTTCCACCCCCGAGGGGTCGAGCTGTTCGAGGACCTGCGCGACCGGCTCGCCACGCCCGCGCCGATCGCGCCCGTCCGCACCGCGGCCACCGCCGAGGTGCCCGACCACCCGGCCGCGGCCGCCGTGGACGGGCTGTCGAACCGGTACTGGGGCGCGCCCGCCGTGGGCGACGCGATCGAGTTCGGCTTCGACCGGCCGTTCCGGCTGCTGTCGGTCGTCGTGCACACCGGCGCGTCGGCGCAGCCCGAGCAGTTCCGCGAGCAGGCCCGGCCCACGGCCCTGGACCTGGTCGTCACGGTCTCCGGCGGCGGCACGCGCACCATCCCGGTGACGCTCAACGACCAGCCGGGACCGCAGCGCACCGACACCGGCATCGGCGACGTGGTGGCGGTGCGCCTGGTCGTGAAGTCCGCCGCGGGGCTCGGCGCCGGCCGGCACGTGGCGCTCGGCGAGGTCGAGTTCTTCCGCCGCCCGTGACCGGACCGGGGCACAGGACTGGCGCGCGAGGGGTTCGCGCACGGATGGAGAGGAGCACCCCGTGGACATCGCAGTGGTCACCGGCTCGGCCGGGCTCGTGGGCGGCGAGGCGGTGCGGCGGCTCGCGCCGCGGTTCGACCTCGTCGTCGGCCTCGACAACGAGATGCGGCAGGAGTTCTTCGGCCCCGCCGGGTCGGTGGCCCGCCGCCTGGCCGAGGTCCGGCGCGTCCCGAACTACCGGCACCACCGGGCGGACGTGCGCGACCAGGCGGCCGTGGACGAGGTCCTGCGCACGTGGGGCCCGGACGTCCGGCTGGTGGTGCACGCGGCCGGGCAGCCCAGCCGCGACTGGTCCGCCGAACGGCCACTGGTCGACTTCGGCGTCAACGCCGTGGGCGCGGTCACCGTGCTCGACTCCGTCCGGCGGCACTGCGGCGAGGCGGTGTTCGCCCACGTGTCCACGGCCAAGGTCTACGGCGACGTGCCGGACGCGCTGCCGTTGGTGGAGACCGCGACCCGGTGGGAGCTGGACCCGTCCCACCCGTTCCACGAGCACGGCGTGGACGAGTCGCTGCGGCTGGACCGGGCCGACCGCACGTTCCTCGGGGTGTCGAAGCTGGCGGCCGACCTCGCCGCCCAGGAGTACGGCCGCCGCCTCGGCATGAAGGTGGGCGTGTTCCGGTGCGGCAGCGTCACCGGCCCGGGGCAGGCGGGCGTGCGCGAGCACGGCTTCGTGTCCCACCTGGTGCGCAGCGCCGTGCGCGGCACGCCGTACCCGGTCCTGGGCCACGGCGGCAAGCAGGTGCGCGACGTGCTGGACGCCCGCGACCTGGTGGACGCCGTGTGGCAGTTCTCCCTCGACCCCCGGCCCGGCGAGGTCTACCACCTGGGCGGCGGCCGGGAGCGCGCCGCCTCGGTGCTGGAGCTGATCGCCCGCTACGAGCACCTGACGGGCGTGGAGGTGCCGTTCGACTACTCGCCGCGGGCCCGGTTCGCCGACCCGCGGTGGTGGATCAGCGACACCCGCAAGTTCCGGCGCGACTACCCCGCCTGGTCGCCCGCGCACGACCTGGACGACGTGCTGCTGGCCCTGCACGAGCACTGGACCGCGGCGGACGACGTCGTCCAGGCGTGATTCCTCTTGACCAGGGGATATGCCGGGGTGTTGAGTGCTGGGCGAGCGTCTACACGGCGCTCTTCACGCCGCTCGGCCGCCATGAAGAACTCTTGTAGAAGCGCTTGAGAGCGCCTGAAGTCGCACCTCGCAGACTCGGTGTCGGGGAACCGGATCTGTGGGAGGCAGCGGTGGAACGAGTTCGGGTCGTCGTCCAGGCGGCGGATCACCTGAGCCTGGCTGGGCTGACCAGCTACCTCGGCTCGCGGGCCGAGGTCGTGCTCCTGGACCGGGACCAGCGGGCGCACGCCGACGTGGTCGTGGTCGCGGTCGACCGGATCGGCCCCGAGGTGCTGACCGGTCTGCGGCGGGTCGCCGCCGACATCGGCGCGCCGGTGGTGCTGGTCCTCGACGAGATCGGCGAGAACGACGTGCTGGCCGCCGTGGAGTGCCGGGTGGTGGCGATCCTGCCCCGGGCGGCGGCCACCGGCGAGCGGGTGCTGCGCAGCGTCCTGGCGGCCGCGTCGGGCGGCGGCGTCATGCCGCCCAGCCTGGTCGCGGAGCTGCTCAAGCACGTGGAACGGCTCCAGCGCGAGCTGGTGTCGCCGGCCGCGAACGTGCCGAAGCTGACGCCGCGCGAGGCGGACGTGCTGCGGCTGATGGCCGAAGGGCTGGACACCGCCGAGATCGCCGGCCGGCTGTCCTACTCCGAGCGCACGATCAAGAACGTCTTCTACGGGTTGACCACCAGGCTCAACCTGCGCAACCGGCCGCACGCGGTCGCCTACGCCCTGCGGAAGGGGATGATCTGAGGTGGACGAGACCTTGGTGGCCGAGCGGGAACGCGCCAAGCTGCGGCGGGTGGTCGACCTGGTGCGGCGGGGCCTGAGGTCCGGGACCACGCGCGGCGCACGCCCGGACCGCGGCTGGGTGATGTCGGCCGACGGGGTGATCGGCGCGCCGGCGGCGGCCGACGACCAGCCCGCCGCGACACCGGGCGGGTGACGCGCCCGCCCGGCCACGAGCCGGTTGAACACCACGGAGCGCTTGTGGTGTGGGCGGCCGTGTCGCCGGTCGACTGCGCGCCGGTCCCGCGTCGTCGAGCGCCGGTGCTCCGGGGCAGCCGCGTCGGCGGTCAGCCGACGCGGGCGGTGGCCCGGCGGATGTCCCAGGCGGCACCCAGGTCGCGGTAGACGCCGACGGCCTCGCGCAGCGCCGCGCCGGCCTCCTCCGCCCGCCCGCGCCGCGCGAGCAGCACCGCGCGGTCCTCCACCGTCTGCGCCGACTCGAACACCCGCCCCACCGACCGGTAGTGCGCGGCGACCTCCGTGAGCCCGTCCGGGTCCTCCTCCAGCACGCAACGGCAGCGCCGCGCCGCCGCGGCGGCCCTGGCAGGGGTCTTCTCCATGGCCGCCTCCGCCTCGCACGCCTCCACCGCGGCACGCGCGGTCGCCAGGTCGCCGCAGTCCAACGCCACCCGGACCAGGTCGGGCAACCACTGGTGCCGCAGCATCATCCGGGCGTACTCGGTGTCGAGGATCCCGCCCCACACCTCGATCGCCCCGACGTGGTCGCCGTTGCGGTACGCCGCCGCGGCCCGTGCCGCGACCAGGAAGTCGTTGTTCTCCCGGTTCGCCGCGGTCGCCAGGGACAGCGTGAGGCCGTCGTGCAGGTGCCGCTTGAGGGTGACCTCGTCGTCCCGGTGCGCGGCGATCAGCGCGGCGACGCCGTGCAGCAACATCAACCCGCCCTCGCGCAGGCCGAACCCGGTGATCCCGGAGTCGTCGCCGAGCACCGCGTCGAGCCGGTCCACCGCCTCGTCCCAGCCGCCGAGCCAGAACCGGTGGACGGCCGCGCCCACCTGGAGCGCCGCCACGGGCGCGCCGTGCCCGGCCGCGTCGAACGCCTGCCGCATCGTCTCGGTCGCCTCGTCCAACCGGTCCAGGCACTGGAGCGTGAACACCCGGTTGTCCAGCAGCACCAGCCTCAGGTCCGTGAGGGCGAAGTCGGTGCCCACGATGTCCAACGCCTGGTCGAGGTAGGCCAGCGCGCTCACGTAGTCCCGGCGCGCCGCGTCGACCTGCCAGAGCACCTCCAGGGACTGGCCGATCGCGAACGGGTCGGCCGCGCGTTCCCCGACCGCGATGGACTCGCGCGCGCTCGCCGCCGCCGCGTCGAGGTCGTCCAACCCGGCGCGCTGCACCAGCGCCAGCAACGACAGCAGCCGGGCCCGCCACGCGCCCGGCAGCACCGGGTCCGCCAGCGTCTCCCGCAGCGACGCCAACGCCTGCTCCGGCCGGGACGCGCGGAACGGCACGTAGGCCGAGGTCCACCGGACCTCCGCGATCCGGTCCGGGTCGCGCAGCCGCGGCAGGGCCCGCCGCGCCTGGTGCTCGGCCTCGGCGTCCCGGCCGATCCGGAACAGCGCGCTGCTCAGGTGCGCGCGCAGCGTCGCGGCCTGCTCCTCGGGCACGGCGGTGGACCGCAGCGCCCGTTGCAGCAGTTCGACCGCGACCAGCGGCGCTTCGTAGACCAGCGCGGGAGCCCGTGCCAGCAGCCAGTCCACCACCCACGCGCCGACGTCGCCGGCCGCGGCGAGCAACTGCTCGGCCACGTGGTGGACCGGCGCGCCGGCGTGCGCGAGCGCTTGCGCGGCCTGCTGGTGCAGGGCGTTGCGCAACGCCGCCGGCGTCCGCTCGTACAGCGCCTGCCGCAGCACGGGGTGCCGGAACGCGATGCGCGACCCGGCGTCGCGCAGCACGCCCGCCGCCGCGGCCTCCTCGAACGGCGTCACCAGCTCCGCCACCGGCCGGGCCAGCACGACCGACAGCCCGTCGACGGAGAACTCGCCGCCCAGCAGCGCCGCCCACCGCAGCACCTCCCGCGTGGGCGCGGAGACCAGGTCGAGGCGGCCGTCCACCGCGGACACCAGCGAGCCGGGCACCCGGTCGAACGCGTGCTCGCCCACCTCGGCCACGTCCTCGCCGACCACCACCAGCCGCTCGCGCAGCAGGGCGTCCGCGACCTCCCGCACGTACAGCGGGTTGCCGCCCGCCCGCGCGGCGATCTCGCGCAACGCCGGACCGGGCGGCGCGCCCACCAGCCGTCCCACGATGTCGGCCACGTCCGAGTCGCCCAGCGGCGCGAGGTCCAGCACCACGCCGCCGCCGGACTCCACGACCCGGCGCAGCCGGACCACCTCCGGCCGGCGCGGCACCGGTCGCGCCGCGCCCATCAGCAGCAGCGGCAGCCGCCGGGTCAGCGCGCCGAGCCGCCGCCACACCTCCGTGCTGCTCTCGTCGGCCCACTGGAGGTCGTCCAGCGCCAGCGCCAGCGGCGCGTCCGCGCACAACCGCTCCACCAGGTCGACCAGCCGGTCGACGCCGCCCGCGACCGGGTCGCCGTTGCCGAAGATCGACCCGGCCGGCTGCCGCTCGCGCAACGCCCGCGCCACGGCCGCCCGGCGCGGGTCGGCGGCGGTGGGATCGACCCGCAGCGCGTCCAGCGCGAGCCGGAGCGGGAAGCGGCTGTCCAGCTCGTCGGCCACGGCGTGCGCGGTCTGGTGACCGGCCAGCGCGGCGCGGGCCAGCGCGGCGGCCAGCAGCGCCGACTTGCCGATGCCCATCTCGCCCTCGACCCACAGCGTCCCGCCGCGCCCGGCGGACAGGCCCTCGACCGCCCGCGAGACCGCGGCCAGCTCGGCGTCCCGACCCAGCAGCACGGGTTCGTCGGACGCGCCGACCACCGGCGCGGCGCGGTGCGGTGTGACGTGGTGCGGTGCGACGCGGTCGGCCGGCGACGGCGCGGCGGTCGGGGCGGATCCCGTGCCGCCGAGCACGAGCCGGTGCGCCGCGCGCAGCCCCGGCCCCGGCTCCACGCCCAGCTCCGCGACCAGCACCCGGCGGGCGTCGCGGAACACCTCCAGCGCCTCCGCGCCGCGCCCGCCGCGGTGCAGGGCCAGCACCAGCAGCTCGCGCGCCCGTTCCCGCAGCGGCTCCTCGGCGACCAGCGCGCCCAGGTCCGCGATCACGTCGGTGTGCGTGCCGGTCGCCAGGGCCGCCTCGGCGCGCAGCTCCCGCGCGGCGGTCCGCTCCGCCGCCAGCTCCCGCCGCCGGGACTCGGCGAACGGCCCGGTCAGACCCGCCAACGCCTCGCCGCGCCACAACGCCAGCGCCGCGTCGAACGAGCCGAGCGCCGCTTCCGGGTCACCGTCGGCCAGGTGCCGCTGCCCCCGCGCCCGCAACGCCCGGAACTCGGCCAGGTCGGAGTCGTCCGGGTCCCACCGGAGGCGGTAGCCGGACCCGACCGACTCCAGCAGCTTCGAGGCCGTGCCGCGCGGCCGCTCCGGCTCCAACGCCTTGCGCAGCAACGAGACGTAGGTGTGCACGCTGCCCTCCGCGGTGGCCGGCGCGTCCTGACCCCACACCCCCGCCACCAGGTCGCCCCGCCGCACCGCCGCGCCCGCCCGTAACGCGAGCATCGCGAACACCGCCCGGGGCCGCGCGGAACCCAGCGGCACCTCGCGGTCCCCGACCCACGCGCGCACCGGCCCCAGCACGGCCAACCGCAACGCCGACATCTCGCCTGCCCTCCCAAGGCTCGTCCTGTCGCGCGACGCGTCCGCACCCCGCGACGGCGCGCGTCCGCACGCCGGTTCCCGGAGGTCGCCCGGTGCCGACGCGCACGTCCCTCCCCTTCCCCGCACCTCTCGGTGCGGGCCGTCCACGCCGCACGACCGGGCCCCGTCCCGCCCTGCGCCTCCGCTCCGCCCCGTCGGCCGGGCCGTTCGCGCGGCGCGACCCTTCGCTCCGCCGGTCGGTGCGGGTGTCCGGGCGGCGGAACCCTTCACCTCCCCGGTCGGCGGGGCCGTTCGGGCGGCTGGCCCCTGTGCTTCCCCGGTCGGTGGGGGTGTTCGGGCCGTGCGATGCCTTCGCTTCCCCGGTCGGCACCGCTCGGCGGAGGCGTTCGGGCGGCGCGACCGCGCGCAGGCCCGCCGCACCTCCGCTCCCCGTCCCGGTCGGCCCTGCGGGGTGGGAGCGATCACGTGGCGCGACCGCGGCCCGGCCCGCCGCGCGTCCCTTCCCCGCTCCGCCCGGCGCTCCCCGGTGCGGGCCGTTCACGCGACGCGGCGCAAGCGCGCCTCGACCCGCCGCGCCTCCGGCTCCGCGCCGACACCGCGGTACACCGCCACGGCCTCCCGCACCGCCGCGGCGGCCCCGGTGTGGTCGCCGTGCCCGACCAGCAGCACGGCGGCGTCGTCCAGCGCCTCGGCCAGCTCCACCGGCCGACCCGCCTCCCGGTACCGCGCCGCCGCGTCGAGCACGACCACCGGGTCGCGCTCCACCAACCCCCGGCAGTGCGACGCCACCGCGCCCGTCCCGGCCTGGCCGGCCGCGCGGGCCGCCAGGTCGCCGTCGCCCGCCCGCAACGCCAACCGCGCCAGCAGCGGCAGCCAGCGGAGGTGGGGCGACACGCGGTCGGGCGCGAGCAGTCCCGCCACCGCGGCGAGCGCGTCGTCCACCCGCCCGGCGCGCTCGGCCAGGAGGGCCTCGGCGGCGGCGCGGAAGTCGTCCAGGAAGTCGTCCGGGTGGTCGGCGGCGGCCCCCAGGTGCCGCAGCGCCGCGTCCGGCCGGTCCTGGCGGACCGCGACGAGCGCGGCGACGCCGTGCGCGGGCGGGGTCGGCCCCCGGTCGCACGGCCACGGGCCCGGCGTCGGCTCCCGGTGGCCGTCGACCAGCGCGACCACGTCCGCCCAGCGGCCCCGCCAGTAGTGCTGCGCCACGGCGGCGGAGTGCGGCCGGGTCGTGCGCAGCAGCTCGTCCGCCTCGTCCAGCCGGTCGAGGTGCTGGAGCGTGAACACCTTGTCGCCCACCAGGTCCGCCTGGATTTCCGGGACGACCGGCACCGCCAACGCCTCCTCGACCTGCCGCAACGCCTCGGCGTGGTCGCCGCGCGCGGTCGCCGCCCGCCACAACCCGCGCCGGGCGCGCGCCACGGCGAAGTCGTCGCGCACCTCCCGCGCCAGCCGCAACGCCCGCCGCGCCGCCGCCTCGCCCTCGTCGCCGGTCACCACGCCCGCCGTCAACGCCTCCATCCGGGCCCGCCAGACGGGCGGCGTGGTGTGGTCGGCGACCGCCGCCCGCAGCACCTCCACCGCGTCCCCGGAGTGGCCCTCGCGGTGGTGCGAGGCGGCCAGGACCCAGCGCATCTCGGCGACCACGTCGTGGTCGTGCGCGCGGGCCAGCGCGTACCGGACGTCGGCCTCGGCCCGGAGGCCGAGCCGGAACACCAGGCGCGCCAGCTCGGCGGCCAGCCGTTCCCGGTCGCCCGCGGGCACGTCCGGCTGCGCGATGGCCGACCGCAGCATCGACACGGCCAGGTCCGGATCGCGCGCCGCGACCGCGGCGGCGTGCTCGACCAGCCAGTCCACCGCCCAGCGGTCGACCGCGGTCGGCGCGGCGGCCAGCTGCCGGGCGACCAACCCCACCGGCGACCCGGCCGCGGCCAGCGCCTGGGCCGCCTGGCGGTGCAACGCCGCCCGCACCGCGGCCGGGGTGCCCAGGTAGAGCGCCTGGTGGACCAGGTGGTGCCGGAAGGCGAACTCCGCGCCCGCCTCGACCAGCACGCCCGCCGCCGTGGCCTCCTCCACGGCCGCCACCAGCTCGGACACCGGCCGGCCCGCCACCACCGCCGCGTCGCCGGGCGCGAACGCCGCGCCCAGCAGCGCCGCCCGGCGCAGCAGGTCCAGCGCCTCCGCCGACAGGAACTCCAACCGCCTGGTCAACGCCGCCACCAGCGACGCGGGCACGTCCTGGCCGGTCACCGCCGCCTCGGCGAGCCCGTCGCGGATCTCCACCGCGTGCTCGCGCAGCAGCGCGTCGAGCACTTCCCGGACGTAGAGCGGGTTGCCGCCCGCGCACCCGGCGAGCCGGTCCAGGCCCTGACCGGGCGGCGCGCCCACCAGCCCGGCGACCAGGGCGGGCACCTCGTCCTCCGCCAGCGGCGGCAGCACGACCAGGTCACCGGTCTCCACGACGGCGCGCCGCACCCGCGCCACGTCCTCGCGGTGCGGCACCGGCCGCGCCACCGCGATCAGCAGCAGCGGGATCCGGTGCGACAGGCGCACCAGCCGGTGCCACAGCAGCACGCTCGCCTCGTCGGCCCACTGGAAGTCGTCCAGCGCCAGCACCAGCGGCGCCGCCGCGCACAGGTCGCCGACAAGGTCCACCAGGCGGTCGATGGCGGCGAGCACGGGGTCGCCGTCGCCCGCCGGGGCCGACAGCTCCCGGGCCAGCTCGACGCGGCGCGGGTCGGGGGAGGTGACCGACACGGCGAGGGCGTCGAGCGCCACGCGCAGCGGGAATCGGGCCCCCAGCTCGTCGGCCGCGGCGCGGGCGACGCGGACGTCCGCGCCGGCCAGGGCCGCGGCCAGCAGGGACGACTTGCCGATGCCCGGCTCGCCCTCCAGCCACAGCGCCCCACCGCGGCCCGCGTCCACTTCGGACACCGCGCGTCGCACCAGCTCCAGCTCCCGGCGTCGCCCGACGAAGTGCGCCGCCGCCGGGGGAGGGGGATCGGCGGGAGCGGCGGTCGGGGCGGGCCGGTGGTGGACCGCCTCGCCCTCCAGCACCCGGCGGTGGGCCTCCCGCAGGGCCGGACCGGGCTCGATGCCCAGTTCCTCCGCCAGCACGTGCCGGGCGTCGCGGAACACCTCCAGCGCCTCGGCCTGCCGGTTGCCCTGGTGCAGCGCGGACATCAGCAGCGCCCGCAGCCCTTCCCGCAACGGGTGCTCGACCACCAGCCCGGACAGCTCCGCCACCACGTCGGCGTGCCTGCCCAGCACCAGCCCCAGCTCGGCGCGCCGCTCCACGGCGGCCAACCGCAGCTCGTGCAACCGCGACCGCTGGGACTCGGCGAACCGGCCCGGCACGGAGAACAACGCCTCGCCCTCCCACAGCGCCAGCGCGGCGTCCAGCTCCGCCACCGCCCGCTCGGGGTCGTGCCGCGCCAGCTCCTCCGCCCGTTCGCGGTGCCGGTCGAAGCGGTGCACGTCCAGCGCCTCGCGGTCCAGCCGGAGCGCGTACCCCGCGCCGGAGGAGGTGAGCACCACCCCGGCCGACCGCTTGGACCGCTCCGGCTCCAGCGCCCGGCGCAGGCCGGAGACGTAGGTGTAGAGGCTGGCGCCGGCCGTCGCGGGCGGCGCGTCGCCCCACACGCCGTCGATCAGCTCGTCCCGGGAGACCGCCTCGTTCGCGCGCAGCGCCAGCAGGGCGAACACGGCGCGCCTGCGCGCGGTGCCGACGTCGACCTCGGTGCCGTTGCGCCAGGCGCGCACCGGCCCGAGCAACCTGACCACCAGCGAAGCGGTCGTGCTCATCGACATCGGGACACCCCCCGTGTGGAAATAGGGGCCGAGTGGCGTGCTCTCGCAGATGGCGTACCTGCTCCGCCGCGCGTCGACTGGTACTCAGTTCCTACTCGTCCGCCACGTTAGCACGGCGTCGTTGCCGCAAGAGTGTCCGCGAAGTCCGTCTCAATGGGACTTTTCGCTGGTCGCGGGATGATACGTGCGCGTTGCCCTGATCGGCGCAGTGATCTTCGCGGCAGTTTCGGAAAAACCCGCCATTCCTCTCTCGGTGGAATACCCCGATGGCCGACGGCGGTGTTCACCGCAATGGCGGCCGGCCGCGGTCGCTCACGACTCGGGAGCGCACATCAGCGGGCAACCGGCCACCTGCGGGCAGGTGACCAACTGCCGGCAGCCGCACGCCAGCGTCGAGTTCAGCGTGGTCAGCCACGCCTGCCGCTCGGCGATCTCCCGCTCGATGCGGGCGCGGCGCTGGTCGGCGATCTCCTGCCAGGAGCCGCCGGACTCCTCGGCCTCGTCCAGCAGCGACGAGATCTCGGTCAGGCTGAAGCCGATGTTCCGGCACGTGCGGATCACGGACAGGCGGTCGAGCACGTCACGCGGGTAGTGCCTGCGGCCGCCGATCTTCGGGCCTTCCTCCAGCAGGCCGACGCGCTCGTAATAGCGCAGCGCGGACGAGGCGACGCCCGACGCCTTGGCCACTTGGTCGATCGGCAGCAGGTCTCCTGTCATGATCGTCCCCCAGCTCGTCGGCCCGGCAGACCCGCCGTGCGGCGCGCCGGCGTCGATCTGTCGGTACTGGATGCATCTTGAACGGTACGTCTCCGGACCGGAAGTACGCCGTTGTGCTGATGGTGGCCGGCCGACTGCTACCGAGAGATGAATTCCCGGCTGTTTTGTGGCCTGAGTCACAGGTCGTTCCGGGCGAAGTGCGCTCCCGGGCCCCAAGATGCGCGTTCCTCACAGCTACGGCGCGTCGCCGTCACCCGGCCGACGGGATTGCCACGGGTGTGCCGCGGGTGCGGAACTCCGAAGTGGCGCGCCGAACAAGTGGGCCGCGCATCGGCGGCACCGCCCACGTGGTGGGACGACCGGACGGGAGCGGGCGGCGCGGGTCAATTCCGCGTTTCGTTCGGAACGGGCGCGCGTTCCATTCTGCCCGGACGCGTGTCGGGGTGATTCACCGATCGTCCGGGCGGTGGTGCGAAACAATTGCGCGCGGTTCCGCCCGGTTCGGATGACGTGAATGCGTCGCACCGCGCCGACAACGTCGGGCGGCACGATCCGCCAATTCCACACCACGCCGGGGTCGTGCGCCGGAAACGGATCTCGGATGCCCGGTGCGGGGTGATCGGCGCGTCGGGTTGTGCACCCGGTGCGCGGTGGTCGACGCATCCGTCGTCGTCGGGTGCGCGGTCAGCGCGTCGGGTCGCCGCCCGCCGGAGCGCCGAACACGGCGAGGAACAGGTCCGCCGCCTCCTCGGGCGCGTGCGCTTCGAGGACCAGTTCGCCCGCCGTGAGGTGGAGGGTGAAGTCGAAGAACGCGCAGCAGCGCTGCTCGGCCGCGGCCAGCTCGGCCGCCTCGCCCGCCCGCGCGCCGGGCAGCCGCCACCGCAGCCCGTCGGCGATGCCCTCGGGCCGTGCGCCGGCCAGCAGGTCGCGCCACTGGCCGATCCGCTCCGCCTGCCGGTCGCCGGTCAGGGTGCAGGCGATGGGCGCGCCGCCGGACGGCTGGAGGTCGAGCAGGCGCGCCGAGGGCAACGGCCCCGGTGGGCCGGCGGCGTGGCGGTCGGTGGCTCCGCCGGGCGCACGGGACCGCTGCTCCGTCCGGCTCACTTCCGTGGTCATGGATTCACGGTAAACCTTGGAGCGAGGACCAAGGCAAGGCTCACCCACACGAAGGGATGAGGTCTTCCGGGTGTCGCCGGCGGGCCGGGCGACGGCCGGCCCCGGCCCGCGACACCGCGGACCGGGGCCGGGGAGTCGTCGCTAGTAGCGGTAGTGCTCGGGCTTGTAGGGGCCGTCCACGTCGACGTCGATGTACTCGGCCTGGTCCTTGGTCAGCTTGGTGAGCTTGCCGCCGAGGGCCTCCAGGTGGATGCGGGCGACCTTCTCGTCGAGCTTCTTGGGCAGGCGGTAGACCTCGCGGTCGTACTCCTGGTGCTTGCCGAACAGCTCGATCTGGGCGATGACCTGGTTGGAGAAGGAGTTGGACATCACGAAGCTGGGGTGGCCGGTGGCGTTGCCCAGGTTGAGCAGCCGGCCCTCCGACAGCACCAGGATCGAGTGGCCGTCGGGGAAGACCCACTCGTCCACCTGCGGCTTGATGTTGACCCGCCGGATCCCGGGGTAACGGGCCAGGCCCGCCATGTCGATCTCGTTGTCGAAGTGGCCGATGTTGCCCACGATCGCCTGGTGCTTCATCGCCGCCATGTGCTCCACCCGCACCACGTCCTTGTTGCCCGTGGTCGTGATCACGATGTCGGCCCGGTCCAGCACGTCCTCCAACCGCTGCACCTCGTAGCCGTCCATCGCCGCCTGCAACGCGCAGATCGGGTCGATCTCGGTCACCACGATCCGCGCGCCCTGCCCCCGCAGCGACTCCGCCGCGCCCTTGCCCACGTCGCCGTAACCGCAGATCACCGCGACCTTGCCGCCCATCAGCACGTCCGTGCCCCGGTTGATCCCGTCGATCAGCGAGTGCCGGATGCCGTAGCGGTTGTCGAACTTCGACTTGGTCACCGCGTCGTTGACGTTGATCGCCGGGAACAGCAGCTCCCCGGCCGCGGCCAGCTGGTACAGCCGCATCACCCCGGTCGTGGTCTCCTCGGTCACCCCGCGGATCCCCTCGGCGATCTTGGTCCACTTGCCCGGGTCCGCCGCCAACGACCGGCGCAGCGTCTCCAGGATCAGACCCCACTCCTCCGGGTCGTCGGCCTCCGGCTGCGGCACCACCCCGGCCTTCTCGTACTGCACGCCCTTGTGCACCAGCAGCGTGGCGTCACCGCCGTCGTCCAGGATCATGTTCGGACCGCCGCCGTC
>NZ_JBHYXZ010000200.1:0-13402 GCF_042752395.1 Actinosynnema sp. NPDC059335
GTGTGCCGATGGGATGCGTCAGACACATCCACTCCGCCCGGAGGTCCTCCCGTCTTCAACCCGACACGCCGTCAACAACCTGATTAGTCACTACACCTAGCACGTTCCCGCCCGGTGCGGGGCACTCGAATTCCACCGACCGGTAATCGGTCGCTCATCGGCCATTCCTCGGCCGCACCGTGAACCGGCGATGACCACGGCTCCCCGGCTCGTGGGATATATCTGGCAACCGAGCGCGCCGAATGATGGAGCGCGATTCTCCTGCCGAACGCCGAACGGAAGTCGAGGACGTCATGAGCCTTTCTCCTGGTGCGCCCGAATTCGCGGACGCCCACGCGATCGGGATGCTGGACGGGTTCGGGCTGGCCGTGAAGTACGTCCGGGCCGAGGGCAACACCCTTTACCACGACGACGGCGAGGGCGGGGAGATCGGCGTCCTCGACCTGGCCTGCGGCTTCGGATCGTTGATCCTCGGCCACAACAACCCCGAGATCGTCGCCCACGCCAAGCAATTGTTGGACGAGCAGGTCGCGGTGCACGCGCAGTTCTCCGGCTACTCGTTCGGCATCGACGTGGCGGCCGCGCTGAACCGGATCATCCGCCGCGAGCTGGGCACCGACGAGAAGTTCTACGGACTGTTCGGCAACTCCGGCGCGGAGGCGGTCGAGATCGCCATCAAGCACGCCGAGATGGACCGCGGGATGCGGGCGGCCGAACTGCTGGAGTCGATCGACGGCAACGTGGAGAAAGCGACCGAGGCCGTCCGCGGCGGCGCGGCGGTGGCCGAGGAGGCGTTGACGTCGCTGGGCGTCACCTCGTTCGACGCGCTCGTCGCCGAGGTGCGCCGGCGCAACACCGAGGTCGCGGCCCGGCAGCCGCTGTTCCTGGCGCTGGAGGGCGGCTTCCACGGCAAGCTGGTCAGCAGCATCCAGCTCACCTACAACTCCGACTTCCGCACCCCGTTCCGGGCGCTGGCCGCGCAGGCCCGCTTCGTGCCCTCCGACCAGGTCGAGCTGGCCGCGAAGATCATCGAGGAGGAGCGGGTCGCGCTGCTGGACCTCGTGGTCCGCGACGGCGTGGTCGAGCTGGCCGAGCGGGACTTCCCGGTGTTCGGCGCGTTCTTCGCCGAGCCGATCATGGGCGAGGCAGGCATCAAGCCGCTGACCACCGAGACGGCGCGGGCCCTGCGCGAGGTGTGCGACGCGGCCGGCATCCCGCTGGTGGCCGACGAGATCCAGAGCGGCATGGGCCGTTCCGGCTCGTTCTTCGCCTCGGTGCACTGCGACCTGCGCCCCGACTACATCATCCTGGCCAAGTCGCTGGGCGGCGGCATCGCCAAGACCGGCGTCGTGCTGGTGCGCGAGTCCCGCTACCGCCGCGACTTCGAGCTGCTGCACACCTCCACGTTCGGCAAGGACGGCTTTTCCAGCCGGATCGCGCTCAAGCTGCTGGAGCTGCTGGAGGCCGACGACGGCGCGGCCTACCGGATGGCCGCCGAGCGCGGCGCGAAGGCCAAGGCCGCGATGGAGGCGGTGGCCGCCGAGTTCCCGGACGTCTTCAAGGAGGTCCGCGGGCGGGGCCTGATGCTCGGCATCCAGTTCCACGACCAGGAGAACTCCGACAACGAGGTGTTCCGCGAGTGGTCCGAGCACCACGTGTTCCTGTTCGCGGTGGCGGGCTACCTGCTGCACGAGAAGCGGATCCGCATCTTCTCCACCGCGAGCAACCCGAACACGCTGCGGTTCGAGCCCTCCATCTACATCACCGACGAGGAGATCGACCGCTTCGCCGAGGGGCTGCGGGACGTGGCGCGGCTCGTGCGGGCCAAGGACGCCGACGCGCTCGCCCGCACCGGGGCCTCGTCGTGACCAGCCAGCTCACCCCTCCGGTCATCGACATCGAGGGCCGCGACATCCACGGCGAGGGCGAGCGGCTGCGCGCCCTCGGCCGGGCGGCCAAGGTGGAGCTGCCCGACGGCGTGCTCGCCTGGTGGGTCACCGACCAGGCGCTGGTCAAGCAGTTGCTCACGGACAAGCGGGTCTCGCGCGACACCTACCGGCACTGGCCCGCCTGGGGCAACGGCGAGAGCGAGCTGGCCAAGACGTGGCCGCTGGCGGTGTGGGTGGCCGACCGCAACATGATCACCGCCTACGGCGCCGAGCACACCCGGCTGCGCAAGCTGGTGGCCAAGGCGTTCACCGCGCGCCGCACCGCCGCCATGCGGCCGCGGGTCGAGGCGATCACGGCCGGGCTGCTGGACCGCCTCGCCGAGCACCCGGCGGGCGAGGTGGTCGACCTGCGCGCGGAGTTCGCCTACCCGCTGCCGGTCGAGGTCATCTCGGAGCTGCTGGGCATTCCCGGCGAGATCCGCGACGACCTGCTGCACTACGTCCACGCGATCATGGACACCGCGGTCACCGCCGAGCAGGCCCAGCACAACCTGACCGAGCTGTACCGGCTGCTGGGCGAGCTGGTGGCGATCAAGCGGCAGCGGCCCGGCGACGACGTCACCACCGGCCTGATCCAGGCCCGCGCCGACGACGGCGACGCGCTCAGCGAGATCGAGCTGGTCGACACCGTGCTGCTGATGTTCACCGCGGGCCACGAGACCACGGTGAACCTGCTCGACCAGACCATCGCCCTGCTGCTGAGCCACCCCGAGCAGCGCGCCCGCGTCACCGCCGGGACGCTGCCCTGGGAGGACGTCGTCGAGGAGTCGTTGCGGCTGGAGGCGCCGTTCACCAACCTGCCCATGCGGTACGCGGTGGAGGACATCGACCTCGGCGACCTCGTCATCCGGCAGGGCGAGCCGATCGTGATCGCGTTCGCCGCGGCGGGCCGCGACCCGAAGGTGCACGGCGCGGACGCGGACCGGTTCGACCCCGACCGCCCGACCCGGCGCGAGCACGTCGCGTTCGGCCACGGCGTGCACCACTGCCTGGGCGCGCCGCTGGCCCGCCTGGAGGCGGGGATCGGCCTGCCCGCGCTGTTCGCCCGGTTCCCCGGGCTGGAGCTGGCCGTGCCCGCGTCGGAGCTGAAGCCGCTGGGGTCGTTCATCTCCAACGGGCACGCCGCCCTGCCGGTGAGGTTGGGCTGATGGACTTCGACTACATCGTGGTCGGCGCGGGCTCGGCGGGCTGCGCGGTGGCGGCCCGCCTGTCCGAGGACCCCGGCGTCACCGTCGCGCTGATCGAGGCGGGCGGCCCGGACGACGACCCGAACGTGAAGATCCCCTTCGCCACGCCCGAGCTGTTCGGCACCGCGCTGGACTGGAACCTCGCCACCGCGCCGCAGGAAGGGCTGGCCGGCCGGTCGGTCACGTGGCCGCGCGGCCGGGGCCTCGGCGGCTCGTCCACGATCAACTTCCAGATGTGGGTGCCCGGCCACGCCGACGACCTCGACACCTGGGACGCCGGCCCGCTGTGGGGCCGGGAGCGGTTCGAACCGTACTTCCGGCGCGTCGAGCGCTGGGCAGGCGACCCGGACGCGGGCCGCACCCACGGCGACCGCGGTCCGCTCTGGATCTCGCCGCCGCGCGACCCCGACCCCAGCTCGCTCGCGTTCGTGGACGCCTGCGCGGAAGCCGGCCTCAAGCCCATCGAGGGCGGCCTGGGCGGCTCGCCCGAGTCGGGCGCCGCGCTCACCCCGCTCACCCAGCACGAGGGGCAGCGGTGGAGCGCCGCCGACGCCTACCTGCGGCCCGCCGCCGGCCGGCGCAACCTCACGGTGCTGACCCGCGAACTCGTGCACGGGATCGTGCTGGAGGACCGGCGGGCGGTCGGCGTCCGGCTGGCCGACCGCGTCCTCACCGCGCGCCGCGAGGTCGTGCTGAGCGCGGGCGCGATCGGGTCGCCGCACCTGCTGATGCTGTCCGGCATCGGCGACCCCGACCGGCTGGCCGCCGCCGGCGTCCGGCCCCGGGTCGCGCTGCCCGGCGTCGGCGAGGGCCTGCACGACCACCTGGTGGTGGACTTCGTGCTGCGCGCCTCCGGCGGCACCCGGTTCACCGACCTCGGGCCGGAGGCCCGGCGGCGGTACGAGGCCGACCGCACCGGCCCGTTCAGCTCCAACCTGCCCGAGGCGGTCGCGTTCTTCCGCGCCGACCGCGGCGACGGGCCGCCGGACCTGGAACTGCTCTGGGTGCCCGCGGCGTTCGACGCCGACGGCACGCCCCTGGCCGGCCGCACGCTCGGCGTCGTGCTGCTGCAACCGCACAGCCGGGGCCGCGTCGACCTGGTCGACGCCGACCCCGCCACGCCGCCGCGCATCGACCCCGGCTACCTGACCGACCCGCGTGACCTGCCCACCTTCCTCGAGGGCGTGCGGTTCGCCCGCGAGGTCGCCGACACGCAGGTGTTCAAGCCGCTGCTCGACGGCCCGCTCACGCCGTGGCCCGCCGACGACGACCGGCTCGGCGCGTTCGTCCGCGAGCACGCCGAGACCGTGTTCCACCCCGTCGGCACGTGCCGGGTCGGCGAGGCCGAGGACTCCGTCGTGGACCCGCGGCTGAAGGTCCGCGGCGTCGACGGCCTGCGGGTGGTCGACGCCTCCGTGATCCCGCACGTGCCCCGCGGGCACACCCACGCCCACGCCGTCGCCCTCGGCGAGCGCGGCGCCGAACTGATCCAGGAGGAGCAATGACGACGAGCGAGTTCACCGCCGTGCTGGAGGCCGTGCGCGAGATCGTGCCGACGCTGCGCGAGAACGGCCGGGCTTCCGAGGACAACCGCTGGATCGTGGACGAGAACGTCCACCTGCTGGAGAAGACCGGCGTGCTGCGCGCCGCCTCGCCGCGCCGCTACGGCGGCCTGGACCTGCCGCTGGCCGAGGCCGCCGAGCTGATCAAGGAGGTGGCGTCGGGCTGCGGCTCCACCGGCTGGGTCACCATGGTGTGGGTGTCCAACGCGTGGCTGGCCACGCTGTACCCGGACCAGGCGCAGGACGAGATCTTCGCCGAGGGCCCCTCCGTGCGGATCTCCGGCGGCTTCACCCCGTCCGGCACGCTGACCCCGACCGAGGGCGGCTACACCCTCAGCGGCACCTGGCGGTTCAACTCCGGCTGCCGCGGCGCGTCGTGGAACATGGCCGCCGCGATCGTGCACCGCCCCGACGGCACCGAGGAAGAGGCCATCGCCATCGTCCCGATGAGCGAGTTCACCATCGCCGACGACTGGGACACCTTCGCCGCCGCCGGCACCGGCAGCGCCTCGTCCACGCTCAAGGACGTGTTCGTGCCCGAGCACCGGGTGGTGACGTTCGAGCACGCCCTGCTGGACAGCACCCCCGGCCGCGAACACCTCACCGCCGACCGCCGCTACGGCCTGTTCCCCGTGGTGTTCACCGAGTGCGCGGCCGCGTGCATCGGCATCGCGCGCGGCGCCATGGACCTGTTCCTCCAGCGCGTCCCGGGCCGGCCCATCACCTACACGTCGTGGACGGACCAGCGGCAGCACCCGCTGACCCAGATCCAGGTCGCCACCGCGGCCAACAAGATCGCCGCCGCCGAGGGCCTCGCCCGCGGCTGGTGGGACCTGCTCCAGGGCCGCGCCGACGAGGGCGGCTCGCTGACCGCCGAGGAGCGGGCCGTGCTGCGCGGCGAGACCGCGTTCGCCATCGCGCTGGCGAAGGAGGCCGTGGAGATCCTCTACGGCGCGAGCGGCGCGTCGGTGCTGCAGAAGTCCGTGCCGATCCAGCGGTTCTTCCGCGACATCGAGGGCTTCGCCCAGCACGGCCTGCTGCTCGACACCACCAACCTCGAGGTGCAGGGCCGCGTCCTGCTCGGGCTCGACCCCGACACCCCGTTCCTGTGACCCGACCCCGTTGACCGACCGGACGCGCACCCCCGACCGCGTCCTGTGCCCCTTGCCAGTGCTCCGCCCGCCGCGGACCGGAAGAACGAGAATGAGATGACCGAGCAGAACCCTCCCCGACAGGGCACGATCGGCCGCCGCACGCTGCTGAAGGCGCTGGGCGTCGGCGGCATCGCGGCGGCGGCCGGCACCGCCGCCGCGACCGGCGTCGCCTCGGCGTCCAGGACGAGGTCGACCGTCCACGACGTGATCGTCATCGGCGCCGGCTTCGCCGGCATCACCGCGGCCCGCGCGCTGCGCCAGCAGGGCGTGCGGGCCGTGGTGCTGGAAGCCCGCGACCGCATCGGCGGCCGGACGTGGACCACCACGTTCGCCGGCGAGCAGGTCGAGCTGGGCGGCCAGTGGATCGCCGAGTCCCAGCCGCTGGCCTTCGGCGAGCTGCAGCGGTACGGCATCCCGCTGATCGGCGACCCCGACTCCTTCCCCGACGTGGCCTACTACCCGGCGTCCGACGGTCCGAGGACGTTCGACTTCCTGTCCGCCAACGACCACCTGGGCAGCCTGATGACGCGGCTGTTCGAGGGCACGCGGGACTACTTTCCGCGCCCGTACGAGCCGCTGTACGCGCGTGACCTGGTGACCCGGGTCGACCGGCTGTCCCTGGGCGCGCGGCTCGACCAGCTCGGACTGTCCACGCAGGACCGCGCGTGGCTCCAGGGCGTCACCGACTCCTACTCCGGCGGCGACAGCTACAGCCGCGGCCTGACCAGCATGGCGCAGTGGTGGGCGCTCGGCGGCCACACGCACGCCGGCTGGGACGCCCAGGTCGCCACCCGGCCGGTCGGCGGCATGCTCGGGCTGCTCCAGCGCATCCTCGCCGACGCCGCGCCGGACCTGCGCCTGAACACGCCGGTGACCACGATCGCCGACAACGGCCGCCAGGTCGACGTGACCACGAGGGACGGTCGCGTGCTGTCCGCGCGCGTGGTGGTCGTGGCCGTCCCGGCGAACGTGTGGCGCACGCTGCGGTTCACCGCCGGGCTGCCGGCCGTGCACGCCGGGGCCAGCCGGTTCGGGCTCGGCGTGCCCAACGTGATGAAGTTCTGGTTCCGCACCAGCGGCGACAACGGCCGCGTGTACGCCACCGGCAAGCCGGGCGACCCGGTCTCGCTGCTGCTGCCGCAGCGGGTGCTGTCCAACGGCGACGTGCTGTCGGTCGGCTTCAGCGAGGACCCGCGGCTGGACATCACCGACCAGGCCGCGCTGGAGGCGGCGATCCGCCGCATCGCGCCCGGCACCAGGCTGCTGGAGCACGCGGTCGGCCCGTGGGGCCGCGACCCGTACTCGCTGGGCGCGTGGGGCATGCGCGGCCCCGACCAGCTCGTCCACCTGCCCGCCATCCAGCAGCCGCACGGCCGGCTGGCGTTCGCCACCGGCGACATCGCGTCCGGCTGGAACGGCGCGTACATCGACGGCGCGATCGAGAGCGGGCAGCGCGCCGCGCGGCAGGCTCTCGACCTCCTCCGGACGGCGTGAGCGCGCCGAGAGCCGATGGAGAGGCCGCCCGGCTAGCTTCGAGGATGATCCCACCACGGTGCGGGTCGTGAGTCGAGGAACAGAAAGAGGGAATCTCGTGAGCCGGTTTGCCGGTAAAAAAGCAGTCATCTCCGGGGGTACGCACGGAATGGGCCTCGCCGTGGCGAAGGCGCTGCTGGCCGGTGGGGCCGAGGTGCTGATCACCGGGCGCGAAGGCAAGAACCTGGAGGCCGCGCGCGAGGAGCTCGGCGAGCGGGCGCACGTCGTGGCCTGCGACGTGACCGACGTCGCGCAGCTCCGCGCGGTCGGCGACGTGGTCAAGGAGAAGCTGGGCCAGGTCGACTTCGTGCACGTCAACGCGGGCTACGCCAAGCTGGAGCCCCTGGAGGCGGTGACCGAGGAGGTCTTCGACCGGACCTTCGGCGTCAACACCAAGGGCGCGTTCTTCACCACGCAGGTGCTCGCCCCGCTGGTCAAGGACGGCGGCGCGATCGTCTTCACCACGTCCATCGCCAACAACGGCGGCACCGCCGGGATGAGCGTCTACGCGGGCGCGAAGGCGGCCGTGCGGTCGTTCGTGCAGGTGTTCGCGGCCGAGCTGGTGGGCCGCGGCATCCGGGTCAACGCGGTGAGCCCCGGTTTCATCGACACCCCCAGCATGGGCGTGGACGCCTCGGCCCAGGAGCGGCAGGAGTTCTCCGAGCTGGGCGACCAGATCACCCCGATGAAGCGGCACGGCTCGCCGGAGGAGGTCGCGGCGGCGGTGCTGTACCTGGGCTTCGACGCCACCTTCACCACCGGACACGAGCTGGTGGCCGACGGAGGTCTGTCGGTCGTGTCCGCGTAGCGCGCGCGGCCGGAGGGAGGCCCGGTCGTCCCGGGTCGGGACGGCCGGGCCTTTCGCGCTTCCCGGGGCGCCGGTCCCGCGCGCGGTGTTTCCGGGCGCTGTGGGGGCGGCGCGGTTATTTCGCGTTCCCGAGCGCCCGCGACACCGCTCACGGTGTGCTCACCGCCCGTCCTGGATCGGCCGATGAGCGGCGGGTTATTCCACGATGAGTGGGCTTCCCGGACGGGCCGATAACGTCGGAGCCGGGCATTTGCCGCACTTGCAGGAAGGATTCGCCCATGACGGCCCAGATCGACTTGCAGAACCTGGATCTGACCGACGATCCGGAAACCCAGAACGACGTTTTCCTGGCCGCGTTCAACTCCGGTCAGGGCGCCATCTTCGACAGCCTCTACCGGGACGACTCCATTTCCAACCTGTCCGGCGGGCCGCTCACCGGCGCGGCGCGCACCGAGGCGATCACCGCGTTCCTGGCGACCAAGCCGAAGCTGAAGTCCAAGGTGAAGGCCGCCTACACGGCGGGTGATTCGTCGTTGATCATCGTCGAGTACGACCTCGAGATCACCAAGGAGGACGGCACCCGGCAGCGCATCCTGGGCAAGTGCACCGACGTGCTGGTGCGCGGCGAGGACGGCAAGTGGGTGATGGCGGTCGACCGCCCGGTCGCCGACAGCGTCGAGGACATCCAGGGCTGAGCCGCGCGGGGGCGCGCGCCCGGGCCCGCGCGCGCGCGGCGCCCGCCCCGCGCGCGGGGGGGGGGCCGCGCGCTGGGGGGGGGCGGGGCGCCCCGCCCGCCCCCCCGGGCCGCACGGGCGGCCGACGCCGCTGACCCACCGGATTTCCTTTGCGCTCCAATGGAAAACGGCTCGAAGAACGCCCTGGGGTCACGATTCGGCACACGCCCGTCACGGCGTCCGGCCGGCCGGCGATGTACGCGGTGAGTCGGGAGTCCGGACGAGCACCGCGGCGTCAGCCGCGGAGGATCGGGGGGTGCATGACGACAGCCGGGCCGCGCCGGTAGATGGCCGCCGGGCGGCCGCCGTTGCCGGTGGTCCGCTCCCCCGTCGGGACCAGGAAGCCGTCCACACCGGTCACCTTGCGGTGGAAGTTGCGCGGGTCCAGCTCCTCGGACCACACGATCTCGTAGACGCGGCGCAGCTCGGAGATGGTGAACTCGGGACCGCAGAACGCCGCCGCGAGGGTGGTGTACTCGAGCTTCGCGCGGGCGCGGTCGACGGCGTCGGCGATGATCCGGGCGTGGTCGAACGCGAGCAGCCGCTTGCGGCCCAGCACGCGGTCCACGGGCACCCACTTGGCCTTGTCCGCGTCGCCCCCGGCCGTGGGCGTGGGCAGGTCGGGCACGACGGCCAGGTAGCAGATGGTCACCACGCGGCCGCGCGGGTCCCGACCGGGCGCGCCGTAGGTGCGGAGCTGTTCGAGGTGCAGGGTGCCCGCGTCGAGCCCGGTCTCCTCGGCCAGCTCCCGCGCGGCGGCGACGTCGATGTCCTCGTCCTCGCTGGACAGGAAGCCGCCGGGTAGCGCGAGACGGCCCTGGTACGGCTCGACGCCCCGGTTGACCAGCAGGACCTGGAGCCGGCCGTCCCTGATGGTAAGGACGGCGAGGTCGACGGCGATAGCCACCAGCGGGATGGTCCACGAGTCGTTCATCCCGCCACCCTAACTTCTCGTCGTTGCGACGACAACGAGTAAGCGTCATGTTGACGAAAACCATCGCCCACCATTACCGTCACTCTGACGGCAACTCCGCACACCTGAACAGGAGTCACGGATGATCGTGATCCTCACGGCGCTCGAGGTGGAACGCTCCGCCGTCGTGGCCCTCTTGACGGGCGTCCGCACCCGCCGCGTGCCCACCGGGGAGGTGTTCGACGTCGGCTCGCTGCACGGCCGGGAGGTCGCCGTCGGGCTGACCGGGGCGGGCACCGGGGCCGCGGCGATCAACACCGAGCGCGCGATCGGCGCGTTCCGGCCGACCGCCGTGCTGTTCGTGGGGGTGGCGGGAGGGTTGCGCGAGTGGCTGGCGATCGGGGACGTCGTCGTCGCCACCCGCGTGTACGCCTACCACGGGGTGCGCAGCGACCGGGACGGCGACCACGCCCGACCGCGCGCCTACGAGTCGTCGTACGCCCTGACCACGGCGGCCCGCGTGCTCGCGCGGACCCCGGCGTGGCGGGCGGCGCTGCCGCCCGGCGAGGAGCCCACCGTCCACTTCGAACCGATCGCGTCCGGCGAGGTCGTGCTGAACAACCGCGAGTCCTACACCGCGCGGCACCTCGACCACCACTACAACGACGCCGCCGCGATCGAGACGGAGAGCGCCGGGGTGGCGCAGTCCGGCCACATGCACGAGTCACTGCCGACCATCACCGTCCGCGCCATCAGCGACTTCGCGGACGGCGGGAAGGACGCCGCCGACCGGGGCGGGTCGCAGCGGCGGGCGGCGCGCAACGCGGCGCTGTTCGCCGCCGCGCTCGTCGCCGAGCTACCGCACGCCGACGGCGAAGCCGCCACCTCCGAGGAACGGAAGACGCACATGACCGTCAACAACACGCTCTCCGGCAACGCCAACGTGGCCGTGCAGGCGGGCACCATCAACGGCGGCCTCTGGCTGGGCGGCCAGGGCCACCGGCGGCCCGACCGCGGCGAGGCCGTGGCCCGGCTCACCACCGCCGTGGCCGAGGCGCACCGGGCGGGACGGCTGTCCCGGGAGGTCTACGACCACGCGATGCTGCGCCTGGACGACCTGCGCACCACCGCCGAGGGCGACGCCGCGGCCGTCACCGCGAACGCCCGCGTGCTCGACGTGATGTTCCGCGACCACCCCGACCTGCGCGGCCTGGTCGCGGCCGTCCTCGCCGGGGGTGCGGCGTGACCGACACCGTGATGAACAACGAGGTCAGGGGCGACAACAACAACACCGTGCAGGTCGGCGTGGTCAACGGCGGCGCGGTCTTCCACGGCGACACCAGCTTCTACCAGGTCACGCGCGAGGACCCGCCGCAGCGCAAGTACGAGGTGGCGCGCAACCACCTGGCCGGCGGGTCGCCGCGGCTGGCCGAGGAACTGCTCGCCGAGGTGGTCAGGTCCGACCTGTTATCCACCTCCGTCGCCTACCACTTCGCCCTCGCCACGCTCAGCGAGCGGTCCATCAACGAGCTGACGCCGGTCGAGTACCGGCAGATCCAGGACGCGCTGAACATCGCCGGCCGGTTCCCGCGCGACTCCTGGAGCGACGCGCTGCACGTCATCGGCGGCCTCATGCAGGCCGTGATCGACCAGGAACGCCGCCCCGAGCCGGACTTCGACGCCCTGGACCAGGTGCTCGCCGAGTTCTCCCGGCTGCCCGACGAGCAGCGCGAGGAGATCACCCGGCACCTCGACATGATCATCGGCGGCGCGGTGCAGGACCAGCTCGACAAGGTCACCGCCGTCGCCATCGCCCAGGCCCGCACGTCGCACGGCCGCGCGGACCGGGCGTGGAAGTTCTTCGAGCCGGAGCCGGAGGAGCCCCGCCTGGTGCCGGCGCACGTCACGCCGCGCCCGACCGGGCCGGGCTGGTTCAAGGCCGTGCCGGGCGCGCTGGCCGTCCTCGGCGGGTTCGTGCTGCTCGGCGGCGCGGACGACGTCGTGACCGGGGGCGGGTTCGCCGGGTGGGCGGTGCTGCTGCTGGCCGGCGTCGCCGCGGTGGTGCACTGCGGCGCGCGGCGGACCGCGTTGCGGGGCCGCAGGCGTCGGCTGGACCACGAGATCGGCGCTCCGGGCCAGGTCACCGGCCGGGACGAGCTGACCCGCACCGGCAGCCCGGACTTCCGCGACGCCGTCCACCGGCTGATCGAGGCCGAGGTGCGCCGGCGGCAGCCGTCGGCGTCGAAGGACAGGCAGGAGTGGCACGAGGCCGTCCGGCAGGCGTCCTGGGCGTTGTTCCTGACCATCGTCCGCACCTACGGCACGCCCATGCCCGACGACGAGGACGAGTACCGCCGCGCGGTCAAGCGGGAGGTCCGCGCGGGCACGCTCAAGTGGCTGATCCGGATGCACGTGCGGGACTGGGCGCGGCGGTGGGAGGCCGGGACGCTGTTCGAGCACACCGGCACGAACGCCCGGGAGGTGCTGTGGGGCGGGCTGGCCGCGGTGTCCGGCGCGGTCGCCGTGCTCGGGGGGTACGGGATGCTCGCGGCGAGCGGCGGCACGGCGGCGGGCGCCGGGATCGTGCTGCTGGTGCTCGCGGGCGCGGCGGCGCTGGCCGCGGGTGGCGCGCAGGTGCTCGGGACGTCCTTCGCGGTGCGGCTGGAGGAGGCCGACCGCGCCGCCGTGCTGGAGGAGGAGCGGGCCGAGTACCGGCGGTGGCGCGAGCGGTTGGCCGACCGCCCGACCGACGCCGAGATGGCGCGGTGGCTGGACTTCGACAAGGCGCACCTGAAGATCGAGGCGATGCGGCGGGCCCGGCTGACCAACCGCGACGTCGTGGCGCACGTCGTGCTGACCGAGGGGCTGCCGCACGCGAAGCGGGCGAGGTACATCTACGGGCCGCCGCGCTACTCGTCGTACCTGGTGCTGGTGTTCCTGCTGACCGACAACGGCGTCCGCGAGTTCCGGGTGGACCTGGGGTTCGAGGACGGCTCGGTGCGCAACGAGCGGCGGGCGTCGTTCCGGTACGACGCGCTCGTGCTCGCGCAGGTGACCGAGGTCGGCATCCGGTTCGCGGGCGAGCGCAGGCACATCGTGGTGTTCAAGGACAACGACATCGCGGCCGTCACGGACCCCCGGGAGGGGATGGTGGTGAGCCGGGCGCTGTGCCTGTCGCTCAAGAACAGCCACGACATCAACCTGGTGATCGAGAACTTCGAGGGGCTGAGCGACCAGGAGGTCGAGGACCGGGGCCACCTGGAGGAGCTGGCGCTCGGCTCGTCCGGGGTGACGTCGGCGCTGTACATCCTGGAGGCGGTGGCGGCCGAGGGGCCGGGCTGGATCACCGAGGAGCGCAGGCGACGGGACCGCAGGCTCCGGGAGTGGGCCCGGACGGAGGGCGATCCGGGGGTGCTGGAGCACCGCGCGCCGATCCGCGCCATCGAGTCGACGCGCCTCGACCCGCGCGAGGACCAACGCCCCGACCGGGACGGCGACCGTTTCTACCGCGGCGGCTCCGGACGGGACGCGGGTGGGGGTGGTGGGACCCCCCCCCAACCCG
>NZ_JBHYXZ010000201.1:0-13395 GCF_042752395.1 Actinosynnema sp. NPDC059335
CGGCGCGGGGGGGGGGGGGGGGGGCTCGCCCCCACCGCGCCTCAGTGGTGTACCCCGCTGGGGGGGGCCGTTCCCCTCCGCCTGGGGGGGGGGGGGACCGGGCGTGGTCGTCACCGGGCGTGGCCGCGCAGCGCCAGCAGCACCGCACCGGTGGTCAGGCCGAAGCCGACCACGTGGCCGAACAGGCTGACCCACTGGGCCCCGCCGACCACGAACACCATGTCGCCCATCATCGGGTCGGCCGTCACGCTCAACCACAGCGGCATGACGACCAGCGCGCCGACCACCCACAGCGCCGCGCCGTAGACCAGGCTGGCGGCGTAGACCGGCGGCACGAGGCGGAAGTTGCGGGTGAGCAGGCCGAACAGCGCGCCGGCGAGGGCCGAGATGACCATGTGGACGAGGAAGCCGACGAAGGCGTTCTCCACGCCGATCAGCATGCCGACCATGGGCAGCATGTCGACCCCGGCCATCAGCAGGCCGAACACGAGGCCGCCGGCGAGACCGGCCGTCGCCCCGTCGCGGACGGGCGAGTCGGACCTCGTGGACGTCGAGGCGGTGAGTGTCGCGGTCACGTTCAGCTCCTTTGTCAGTTGTAAGGCATGGTCGGGAACCAGCCGACCCCGAAGAGCGACGGGACGCGGACGTCCCAGTACACGAGCAGGAACACGCCGAGCGCGATGAGCAGCGCCGCGCTGACCACCGCCGAACGGCGGCCGTTGGCGCTGAACCACCGCAGGAACCGGCCCCTGGTGCCCAGGGCCAGCGCCGCGAACACGACGGTGACGAGCAGGACGTTGCCGATGGACTGGAGGACGAACGTGCCCGCGCCGAACAGCGGGTTGCCGGACTCCACCGCGGAGCGGAACAGCTTGATGAACATGGGGTAGGGCCGACCGATGAGGAACGCGCCCACGAGCGCGCCGAGCACCACCACGCGCGCGACCGGCCGGTCCCGGAACAGGTCGGGCAGCACGCCGAGGGCCGCCAGCCCCAGGTAGGCCATGGCCAGGCCGACCACGCCGAACACGATCGCCGACTGCACCAGGCGCACCGGCATCGTGCCGACCATCGCGCTGGACAGCTGGGGCAGGTCCGGCCCGATCAGCACGCCGACCGCGCCGTAGGCCGCCGACACCCCGACCATGCCCGCGGTGAAGAACCCCAACGGGCGCAGCAGCGAGCCGAGCGTCCCCGGCCGGGACGCGCCGCCCGCCTGGCTCATCGGCCCGATCGAGGCGGCCATGGCGATGTTGCAGGCCGTGAACGTGCCGGCGAGGCCCGACACGAACGCGAACACCAGCCCGGCGGCGGTGCCCGCGATCGACGCCGTCGCGGCCTCCTCGCCGAGCAGCGCGTTCGCCACGTTCGCGCCGATCACGCGGTCCACGAACTCGTAGGACCACAGCACGGACAGCAGCACGCCGGCGACCACGCTGCCGACGATCAGCCGTCCACGTCCGGTGGTGCGGTCGGTCCCGATGACGGGCCGGGCCTGGGTCATGGGCGTTCCCCCGTTGCGGTCGCGGCGACTCCGGTCGACCCAATGTCCTGGTCGGCGCGCCGGCCGGACAACTTCCATGCTGCTGTCCTGCGCCCCGCGCCGATCCCCGCCGGGAAAGGGCGGTCCGGGGCGATCGCGTCACCGCCAATACCGGCATCGCGGATACCAGCACCGGTGGTGCTCACGCGCGTGTCGGAGTGGCGGCATTGAAGCCGAATCACGTCCCCGGTGCCAGTGGCACGATCGGAAACCCGATGCGTGCTGCGGGAAACAGCATTCGCCGGTAGCCGGACAGCACTTAGCCGAGGTACGTTCGGGATGTTCTTTCCCCGTCAAGTGGAACGGCGCTCGACGGCGCGGCGGTCGTGGGCCGCATTGCTTTCGTCCGGGAACCGACTCGAATTCTCGTGAGCGGAAGAAGGTGACCCCATGGCCGGGGAAATGGTGCGCGGAGACGTCCCGATCGCGATCGTCGGAATGTCCTGCCGGTTGCCGCAGGCCCCCGACCCGGCCGCGTTCTGGCGGCTGCTGCGCGACGGCCGGGACGCGATCACCGCCCCGCCGCCCGGTCGTGAGGGCTCGCTGCCGGCCGGGTTCCTCGACGCGGTGGACGGCTTCGACGCGGCGTTCTTCGGCGTGTCGCCCCGCGAAGCGGCCTCGATGGACCCCCAGCAGCGGCTCGTGCTGGAACTGGCGTGGGAGGCGCTGGAGGACGCGCGGATCGTCCCCGACACCCCCGCCGTCGGCGGCGCCGGCGTGTTCATCGGCGCGACGTGGGACGACTACACGGCCCTCAGCCACCGCGCGCCCGTCACCCCGCACACCATGACCGGCACGAACCGGGGCGTGATCGCCAACCGGGTGTCGCACTTCCTCGGCGCGGGCGGGCCCAGCCTGACCGTGGACGCGGCGCAGTCGTCCGCGCTGGTCGCGGTGCACCTGGCGGTGGCGAGCCTGCGGCGCGGCGAGTCGTCGATCGCCCTGGTGGGCGGGGTGAACCTCAACCTCGGCGCGGGGCGGGAGGCGAGCGCGGTCGAGTTCGGCGGCCTGTCCCCGGACGGGCGCAGCCACACGTTCGACGCGCGGGCCAACGGGTTCGCCCGCGGCGAGGGCGGCGCGGTGCTCGTGCTCAAGCCGCTGGACCGGGCGCTCGCCGACGGCGACCCGGTGCACGCGGTGATCCTCGGCAGCGCGGTGAACAACGACGGCCCCACGCGCAGCCTCACCGTGCCGAGCGCGGAGGCGCAGGCGCGGGTCGTCCGGGACGCGATGAGCCGCGCGGACGTGCGCGCGGACGACGTGCAGTACGTCGAGCTGCACGGCACCGGCACCCCGGTGGGCGACCCGGTCGAGGCGGCCGGCCTCGGCGCGGCGCACGCCGGCCGCGCCACCGAGCTGCTGGTCGGCTCGGCCAAGACCAACGTCGGCCACCTGGAGGGCGCGGCGGGCGTGGTCGGCCTGCTGAAGGCCGTGCTCGCGATCCGCCACCGCGCCCTGCCGCCCAGCCTGAACCACGTCACGCCGAACCCCGCCATCCCGTTCGCCGAGCTGAAGCTGCGGGTCCAGACGGCGCTGACCCCGTGGCCCCGCGCGGACCGGCCGCTGATCGCGGGCGTGTCGGCGTTCGGCATGGGCGGCACGAACGCGCACGTCGTCATCGCCGAACCACCACAGCCCGGACCCGCGCCGGACCCCGCACCGCAACCGCGACCGGCCGAGCCCGGACTGATCGAGCGGGGACCGGGCGAGCCGAGGCCGGCCGGGCAGCGACTCGCCGAACCGGGATTGGCCGAGCAGGAGTCGGCCGAACCGGCATTGGCCGAGCCGGGATCGGCCGAACCGGCTTCGGCAGAGCCGGCATTGGCCGAGCGAGCATCGGCGGAGCCGGGATCGACTGAGCGAGGGTCGGGCGCGCGGGTGCCGGTGCCGTGGGTGCTGTCCGGCAAGACCGAGCAGGCCCTGCGCGCGCAGGCCGGGCGGCTGCGCGACCACCTCGCCGCCCACCCCGACGCGACCGCGGCCGAGGTCGGGCACGCGCTGGCGACCACGCGCACCCACTTCACCCACCGCGCCGTCATCCTCGGCGATCCGCCGACCGACGCGCTCACCGCCCTGGCCGAAGGCCGGCCCGGCCCGCACGTCGTGACCGGCCGGGCCGCCGAACCGGGCCGGACGGCGTTCGTCTTCCCCGGCCAGGGCGCGCAATGGATCGGCATGGGCCGGGAGCTGTACGCGGCCGAACCGGTGTTCCGGGACAGCGTGGACGCCTGCGCCGCCGCCCTCGCACCCCACACCGACTGGTCGCTGGTCGACGTCCTGCGCGGCGGCGCGCTGGACCGGGTCGACGTGGTGCAGCCCGCGCTGTTCGCCGTGATGGTGTCGTTGGCCGCGCTGTGGCGCTCCTTCGGCGTCCAGCCGGACGCGGTCGTCGGCCATTCCCAGGGCGAAATCGCCGCCGCCCACGTGGCGGGTGCTTTGTCGTTGGCCGACGCGGCCCGCGTCGTCGCATTGCGCAGCCGGGCCCTCACCACATTGGCCGGTCAAGGCGGAATGACTTCCGTCACACTTCCGTTTGCCGAAGCCGAGCAATTCCTGACGCGGTGGAATGGCTTGTTGACCGTTGCCGCCGTGAATGCGCCGGACTCCGTCGTGGTGTCCGGCCCACCCGCCGCGCTGGCCGAGCTTTCGGCGGCCTGCGCGGCGGACGGCATCCGGGCGCGCCCCATTCCGGTGGATTATGCCGCCCATTCGGCGCAGGTGTCGGCCATTCGGCGACGGCTGCTCGACGACCTCGCCGACGTGCGCCCGCGGTCGGCGGACGTGCCGTTCTACTCGGCGGTGACCGGCGGCCCGCTCGACACCGCCGGCCTCGACGCCGGGTACTGGTACCGCAACCTCCGCGAGCCCGTCCGCTTCGACCTGGCCGCGGCCGCGCTCGCCGACGACGGCCACGACCTGCTGGTCGAGGTGAGCCCGCACCCCGTGCTCGTGCCCGCGGTGGCACCCCGCACCCTGGTCACCGGCACCCTGCGCCGCGACCACGGCGGCCGGGACGAGTTCCTGGCGGCGGTGGGCCGGGTCTTCGTCGCGGGCGGCCACGTCGACCTCACCACCGCGTTCCCGCCCGGGACCCGCCCGGTCGACCTGCCCACCTACGCGTTCCAACGCCGCCGGCACTGGCTGGGCGACGTCGCGCCCGACCTGCCGTCGGTCGAGCCGTCCGCCGACCCGGCCGACCAGGTCACCGCCGCCATCGCGGCCGTCCTCGGGCACGACGACGTCACCGACATCGACCCGACCCTCACCTTCAAGGACCTGGGCTTCGACTCGGTGATGGGCGTCGCGCTGCGCGACCGCATCAACAGCGCGCTCGGCCTGCGGCTGTCGTCCGGCCTGATCTACGACCACCCGACCCCCGCCCAACTGGTGGCCCACCTGCGCGACGGCACCGCGGACGTCCCGGACGCCGTCACGGCGGTGGACGACGACCCGATCGTCATCGTCGGCATGGGCTGCCGGTTCCCCGGTGGTGTGGCGTCCCCGGACGACCTGTGGCGGCTGGTCACCGCCGAGGGGGACGCGATCGGCGACTTCCCGACCGACCGGGGCTGGGACCTGGCCCGGCTGTACGACCCCGAGCTGCGCAGCGGCGGCACCAGCGCCGTCGGCCGGGGCGGGTTCCTGGCCGACGCCGGCGGCTTCGACGCGGCGTTCTTCGGCATCTCGCCCCGCGAAGCCCTGGCGATGGACCCGCAGCAACGCCTGGTGCTGGAGACGGCGTGGGAGACGTTCGAGCACGCGGGCATCGACCCCACCTCGCTGCACGGCAGCCGCACCGGCGTGTTCACCGGCATCTGGTCGTCCGGGTACGCGGTCGGCACACCGGTGCCCGAGGACGTCGAGGGCTACCTCGTCACCGGCACGGCGACCAGCGTGACCTCGGGCCGCGTCGCCTACCACCTGGGCCTGCGCGGACCCGCGCTGTCGATCGACACGGCGTGCTCGTCGTCCCTGGTCGCCCTGCACGTCGCGGCGCAGGCGCTGCGGGCGGGGGAGTGCGACTTGGCGCTGGCGGGCGGCGTCACGGTCATGGCCACCCCGGTCATCTTCACCGAGTTCTCCCGCCAGCGCGGCCTCGCCCCGGACGGCCGCAGCAAGCCGTTCTCGGCGTCCGCGGACGGCACGAGCTGGAGCGAGGGCGCGGGTCTGGTGCTGCTGGAGCGCCTGTCCGACGCGCGCCGCAACGGCCACCGCGTCCTCGCCGTGGTGCGGGGCAGCGCGGTCAACCAGGACGGCGCGTCGAACGGGTTGACCGCGCCTAATGGTCCGTCGCAGGAGCGGGTGATTCGTCAGGCGTTGGCGAACGCGGGGTTGCGGCCGTCCGATGTGGACGCGGTGGAGGCGCACGGCACGGGTACGACGTTGGGTGATCCGATCGAGGCGCAGGCGTTGTTGGCGACCTATGGTCAGGATCGGGAGACGCCGCTCTGGTTGGGGTCGGTGAAGTCGAACATCGGTCACACGCAGGCGGCGGCGGGTGTCGCCGGTGTGATCAAGACGGTGATGGCGCTGCGGCACGGCCGCCTGCCGCGCACCCTGCACGTCACCGAGCCCACCCCGCACGTGGACTGGACGTCCGGGGACGTCCGGCTGCTCACCGGGCACACCGACTGGCCCGACACCGGCCGGCCACGCCGGGCGGCCGTCTCCGCGTTCGGCATCAGCGGCACCAACGCGCACCTCGTGCTCCAGCAAGCACCCGACGACGCACCGGCCCCGCCCGCCGACGACCGCACGGTGCCATGGGTGGTCACGGCGAAGACCGAGGCCGCCTTGCACGCCCAGGTCGACCGGCTCCGCGCCTACGCCCTCACCCACCCGGACGTGTCGGCCGCCGCGATCGCCGGCGAACTGGCCACCCGCACCCGCTTCCGCCACCGCGCGGTGCTGATCGGCACGGACCGTGCCGAACTGCCCGCCTCGCCGACCACCACCGGCAAGTCGGTGTTCGTGTTCCCGGGGCAGGGTGCGCAGTGGGTCGGTATGGGCCGCGAGCTGTATGCCCACGAGCCGGTGTTCCGCGACGCCATCGATGCCTGTGAGCGTGCTCTTGCGCCGCACGTGGACTGGTCGTTGGTCGAAGTCTTGAGTGGTAAGTCGCTGGATCGCGTGGATGTGGTGCAGCCTGCGTTGTTCGCCATGATGATCGGTTTGGCGGCGTTGTGGCGGTCTTGCGGTGTCGAGCCGGACGCCGTGGTGGGTCACTCGCAGGGTGAGATCGCGGCGGCGCATGTGGCCGGGGCGTTGTCGTTGGAGGACGCCGCGAAGGTCGTCGCCTTGCGGAGCAAGGCCCTGGTTGCGATTTCCGGTGCCGGCGGGATGGTGTCGGTATCGTTGCCGCCGGACGCCGAGTTGTTGTCCCGGTGGGGTGATCGGCTGACGGTGGCGGTCGTCAACTCGCCGTCCACGGTGGTGGTGTCGGGTGAGCCGGCCGCGTTGGACGAGCTGGTCGAGTCGTGCGAGCGGGAGGGGATCAACGCCCGCCGCATCCCGGTGGATTACGCGGCGCACTCGGCGCAGGTGGAGGCGGTGCGGGACCGGCTGCTGGCCGATCTCGCCGACATCACGCCGTTGCCGGCCCGGGTGCCGTTCCACTCGACGGTGACCGATGGGCTGGTCGAGGCGGTGGACGCGGCCTACTGGTATCGCAACCTGCGGGAGCCGGTGCGGTTCGACCGGGCGATCGACGCGTTGCTGACCGCGGGGCACGACGTGTTCGTGGAGGTCAGCCCGCACCCGGTGCTGGTGCCCGCGCTCGACGTCACGCTCGCGACCGGCACGCTGCGCCGCGACCAGGGCGGCACCGCGGAATTCCTCGCGGCGGCCGGACGGCTGTTCGTCGCCGGGGTGGACGTCGACTGGCCGACGCCCGCCGCGACGCACGTCGGCCTGCCCACCTACCCGTTCCAACACGAGACCTTCTGGCTCACGTCCGCCGCACCGGTCGCGGACCCGTGGCGGTACGAGGTCGCGTGGACCCCGGTGACGCCGGCCTCCGCGCCGGCGGGGCGGTGGCTGGTGCTGCGCCCCGACGGCGGGCACCCGTGGGTGGACGCGACCGTGGCGGCGCTGGCGGACAGCGGCGTCGACGTGGTGGACACGCCCGACGGGGTCGACGGCGTGCTGTCGTTCCTGGCCCTGGACGAGTCGCCGCACCCCGACCACCCGGCCGTGCCGACCGGGTTGGCGCGCACCTGGGCGGCTGTGCGCGACCTCGCCGCCCCGCTCTGGTGCGTGACGAGCGGCGCGTTCGGCGACCGGCCGCGCCAGGCGTTGGTCTGGGGGCTGGGCACGTCGGCCGCACTGGAGTTCCCCGACCGCTGGGGCGGCCTGGTCGACGTCCCGGCCACGCCGGACGCGCTGAGCGTGCGCCGGCTGCTCGCCGCGCTCGGCGGCGAGGAGGACCAGGTGTCGATCCGGGTCGGGGGCGTCTTCGCCCGCCGGCTGCGCCACGCCGGGCCGACCCCGCCCGTGCGGACGTGGCGGCCCGAGGGCACCACCCTGATCACCGGCGGCACGGGCGCGCTCGGCGCGCGGGTGGCCCGGTGGCTCGCCGCGCAGGGTGCCGACCACCTGGTGCTGGTCAGCCGGAGCGGCCCGAACGCGCCCGGCGCGGCGGAGCTGCGCGACGAGCTGGCCGCCTCCGGCACGCGGGTCACCGTGGCCGCCTGCGACGTGGCCGACCGCGCCGCCCTGGCGGCCCTGCTGGACGAGGTCGGCGAGGTCCGGTCGGTGTTCCACACGGCCGGCGTGATCAGGTCGGGCCGGTTGGCGGACGACGACCTGGCCGGGTTCGCCGACGTGATCACCGCGAAGGTCGCCGGTGCGACGCACCTCGCCGACCTGCTGCCCGACCTCGACGCCCTGGTGCTGTTCTCCTCGACGGCCGGGGTCTGGGGCGACGGGCACGGCGCGGCCTACGCGGCGGGCAACACCTTCCTCGACGCCCTCGCCGCGCGGCACCGCGCGCAGGGCAGGGCGACCACGTCCGTGGCGTGGGGCATCTGGGCCGAGGGCGGCATGGCCGCGCTGGAGTCGGTGCGGCGGCAGCGGCGGCTGCTCGGCCTGGGCGAGATGCCCTCCGGGCGTGCGCTGGCCGCGCTGCGGGACGTGCTGGACCAGGACGTGCCGCACGCGGTGGTCACGCCCGTCGACTGGGCCGAGTTCGCGCCCGCCTACACCCGCCAACGACCCTCACGGCTCCTCGCCGACCTGCCCGAGGCCCGGGTCCGCGAGGAACGGGCCGAGCCCGCCGTGACGTCCGACCTCGACCTGCTGGACGTGGTCACCACCCACACGGCGGCCGTGCTCGGCCACGCCTCGCCGGCGGCCATCGACACCGGTCAGGCGTTCAAGGACCTCGGCTTCGACTCGCTGACCGCCGTCGAGCTGCGCAACCGGCTCGGCGCGGCTCTGGGTCGGCGACTGCCGAGCACGCTGGTCTTCGACCACCCCACGCCCGAACGGCTGGCCGCCCACCTGCGCGGCGAGCACGCCGCCCCCGCCGTGACCACGGCCGCGGCGGCGGCGGCGGACGAGCCGATCGCGATCGTCGGCATGGGCTGCCGGTTCCCCGGCGGGGTCTCCTCGCCCGACGACCTGTGGCGGCTGGTGGCCGACGGCGTGGACGCGATCGGCGACTTCCCCGACGACCGGGGCTGGGACCTGGACCGGCTGTTCGACCCGACCGGGGCCCGTCCGCGCACGTCGTCCACCCGGCACGGCGGGTTCCTGGCCGACCCCGCCGGCTTCGACGCGGGGTTCTTCGGGATCTCGCCGCGTGAGGCGTTGGCGATGGACCCGCAACAACGGGTCCTGCTGGAGACCGCGTGGGAGACGTTCGAGCACGGCGGGATCGACCCGACGTCGTTGCACGGCAGTCGGACCGGCGTGTTCACCGGCATCTGGTCCACCGGGTACGCCGCCGGGTCGGTGCCCGACGACCTGGAGGGCTACCAGGTCACCGGCACCGCGACCAGCATCGGCTCGGGTCGGCTCGCGTACCTGCTCGGCCTGGTCGGGCCGGCGTTGTCGTTGGACACCGGGTGTTCGTCGTCCCTGGTGGCGCTGCACCTGGCGGCGCAGGCGCTGCGGTCGGGCGAGTGCGACCTGGCGCTGGCCGGCGGCGTCACGGTCAACGCCACGCCGTCGTTGTTCACCGAGATGTCGCGGCAGGGCGCGAGCGCGCCGGACGGCCGCAGCAAGTCGTTCGCGGCCGGGGCCGACGGCGCGGGCTGGGCCGAGGGCGCGGGTCTGCTGCTGCTGGAGCGCCTGTCGGACGCGCGCCGCAACGGCCACCACGTGCTGGCCGTCGTACGCGGAACCGCCGTGAACCAGGACGGCGCGTCGAACGGGTTGACCGCGCCGAACGGTCCGTCGCAGGAGCGGGTGATCCGACAGGCGTTGGCGAACGCCGGTCTGACACCGTCCGATGTGGACGCGGTGGAGGCCCACGGCACGGGTACGACGTTGGGTGATCCGATCGAGGCGCAGGCGTTGTTGGCGACGTACGGGCAGGATCGTTCGGAGCCTTTGTGGTTGGGGTCGGTGAAGTCGAACATCGGCCACACCCAGGCCGCCGCCGGCGCGGCCGGTGTGATCAAGATGGTGATGGCGTTGCGGCACGGCGTGCTGCCGAAGACGCTGCACGTGGACGAGCCCACCCCGCACGTGGACTGGGCCGCCGGGAACGTCCGGCTGCTGACCGACGCCGTGCCGTGGCCGGAAGGCGACCGGCCCCGGCGGGCGGCGGTGTCGGCGTTCGGCATCAGCGGGACGAACGCGCACGCCGTCATCGAGCAGGCCCCCGACGCCAACCCGCCGGTGGACGGACCCGAGCCGCTGTGGCTGCTGTCGGCCAAGACCCCGGAGGCGTTGCGGGACCAGGCACGACGGCTGCGGGACTTCCTCGCCGCGCACCCCGGCGAGGCGGCCGGGATCGGCCGGGCGTTGGCCGGTCGCGCGCGCTTCGACCACCGCGCGGTGGTGCTCGAACCCGAGGCGTTGGGTGCGCTGGCGGAGGGGCGCGAGCACCCCGACCTGGTGACGGGATCGGCTTCCGCACTCGGCAAGTCGGTGTTCGTGTTCCCGGGGCAGGGTGCGCAGTGGGTGGGTATGGGCCGCGAGCTGTACGCCCACGAGCCGGTGTTCCGCGACGCCATCGATGCCTGTGAGCGTGCGTTGGCCCCGCACGTGGACTGGTCGTTGGTCGAGGTCCTGAGTGGTGGGTCGCTGGAGCGCGTGGATGTGGTGCAGCCTGCGTTGTTCGCCATGATGATCGGTTTGGCGGCGTTGTGGCGGTCTTGCGGTGTCGAGCCGGACGCCGTGGTGGGTCATTCCCAGGGTGAGATCGCGGCGGCGCATGTGGCCGGGGCGTTGTCGTTGGAGGACGCAGCGAAGGTGGTGGCGCTGCGGAGCAAGGCCCTCGTCGCGATCTCCGGTGCGGGCGGCATGGTCTCGGTGAACCTCCCGCCGGACGCGGAGTTGTTGTCCCGGTGGGGTGATCGGCTGACGGTGGCGGTCGTCAACTCGCCGTCCACGGTCGTGGTGTCGGGCGAGCCCGGGGCACTGGACGAGTTGGTCGAGCTGTGCGAGCGGGTGGGGATCAACGCCCGCCGCATCCCGGTGGATTACGCGGCGCACTCGGCGCAGGTGGAGGCGGTGCGGGAGCGGTTGTTGGCCGATCTCGCCGACATCACGCCGTTGCCGGCGCGGGTGCCGTTCCACTCGACCGTGACCGGCCACCTGGTCGAGACCGTCGATGCCGCCTACTGGTACCGCAACCTGCGTGAACCCGTCCGGTTCGACCGCGCGGCGGCGGCGTTGACGGCATCCGGGCACGACGTGTTCGTGGAGGTCAGCCCGCACCCGGTGCTGGTGCCCGCGCTCGACGTCGCGCTCGCGACCGGCACGCTGCGCCGCGACCAGGGCGACTTCCGGCGCGCCCCGGCCACCCTCGCCGTGCACGGGTTCCCGCTGCCCGCGCGGTCGTCGGGCCGGCTCGCCCTGCCCACCTACCCGTTCCAGCGGACCCGCTACTGGCTCACGCCGACCGCGGCCGAGCCGGCGTCGGGCCATCCGCTGCTGGACGGGTCCGTGGAGCTGCCGGACGGCCAGGGCGCACTGGTGACCGGACGCCTGTCGACCCGCACGCACCCGTGGTTGGCCGACCACGCCGTGAACGGCACCGTGCTGCTGCCCGGCACGGCGTTCCTGGAACTGGCGGCCGAGGCGGGACGTGCGACGGGGTGCCCGGTCGTCGCCGACCTGGTGCTGCACGTGCCGCTGACCCTCACCGAACGCCCGGCGCACGTCCAGGTGTCCGTGGGCGCGCCGGACGACGCCGGCCGCCGACCCGTCACCGTGCACTCCAAGGTCGAGGGCGACTGGGTCCGCCACGCGTCCGGCACGCTGGACCGCGACCACGCCGCCACCACCCCCGCGTGGCGGCCCGAGGGCGAACCGGTCGACCCGGACGGCTTCTACGACTACCTCGCCGACCTCGGCTACGGGTACGGCCCGGCGTTCCGCGGGGTCGGGGCGTTGTGGCGCGGCGAGGATGAGGCGTTCGCCGAGGTGCGGGTGCCGGACGGCGCGAGGTTCGGCCTGCACCCGGCCCTGCTGGACGCCGCGCTCCAGCCGGTGGTCCTGCTGCACCCGGACGACCGGGTCCGCCTCCCGTTCTCCTTCGCGGGCGTCGCCGTGCACGCCACGGGCGTCTCGACGGCCCGCGTCCACCTGACCCGCAAGGGACAGGACGCCTACGCGGTCACGGTGACCGACGAGTCCGGCGCGCCGGTGGCGACGATCGACACGCTCACCGTCCGGCCCGCCGGCGAACCGGCGACCACCCTCCTGCGCACCGGGTGGACGCCGTTGGCGGAGGCCGCCCCGGTGCCGATCCGCGTCGCGCCCCTGCTCACCGGGACACCGGACGCCGGGTCCGTGCACGCCCTCACACTGCGGGCGCTGGCGCTGGTGCAGGAGTTCCTCGCCTCGGACGACGGGGCGCGGCTGGCCGTGCCGACCCGGACGGGCGACGCGGCGGGAGCGGCGGTGCGCGGCCTGGTCCGCAGCGCCGCCGCCGAGCACCCCGGCCGGCTCGTGTCCGTGGAGCTGGACGGGGACGCCACCGTCGACCAGGCGGCGGGCGCGGCCGCCGTGGCGGGCGACGAGGCCGAGGTAGCGATCCGCGGCGGCGCGGTGCTCGTGCCCCGGCAGGTGCCCTTCGCCGGGCGGCCGTCGTCGCTCGACGGTTCGTGGCGGTTGGTCGAGTCGGGCACGGGCAGCCTGGACGACCTGGCGTTCGCCGACGTGCCGGAGTCGCCGCTGGAGCCGGGGCAGGTGCGGCTCGCGGTGCGTGCGGCGGGCGTGAACTTCCGCGACGTGCTCGTCGCGGTGGGCATGTACCCGGAGCGGGCGTCGCTGGGCGGCGAGGCGGCCGGCACGGTGCTGGAGGTCGGGCCGGGTGTCACCCGGTGGCGGGTGGGCGACCGGGTCGTCGGGCTCGCGTCGGGCACGTTCGGGCCGCGCGCGGTCGCCGACCACCGGCTGCTCGCGCCGATCCCGGACGGCTGGTCGTTCCCGCGGGCCGCGGCCGTGCCCGTGGCGTTCCTGACCGCCTGGCACGGCCTGGTGGACCTGGGTCGCGTCCGGCGGGGCGACCGCGTGCTGATCCACTCCGGCGCGGGCGGGGTCGGCATGGCGGCGATCCAGCTGGCGCGTCACCTGGGCGCGGAGGTGTTCGCCACGGCGAGCCCCGGCAAGTGGGAGGTGCTGCGCGGCTTGGGGCTGGCGGACGACCACCTCGCGTCGTCGCGCACGCTGGAGTC
>NZ_JBHYXZ010000202.1:0-9300 GCF_042752395.1 Actinosynnema sp. NPDC059335
GCGGGGTCGGGTCGTTAGGGGGTGGCGGGGGGGGGGACGACCCTACTGGGGGCGAGGTCCCCGGGCGTCCGCCCCCCGCGGGGCGGGGCCCCCGCGCGTGCACGAAGCGGTCAGTCGTTGCCCGCCTCCAGGGCGGCGTGGTCGAGCAGCTCGTCGTCCGCGACCCGACCGCGGGACGCGATGACCTCCGCGCCGCCCTCGGGCATCGCGCCGATCAGCTCGGTCGGGGTCACCCGGGCCGCGCTGATCAGCGTCGACTGGCTGCCGACCATGCCCAGCCCGGCGTACTGCTCCAGCTTGGCGCGCGAGTCGGCGATGTCCAGGTTGCGCATGGTGAGCTGGCCGATGCGGTCGACCGGCCCGAACGCCGAGTCCTCGGTCCGCTCCATGGACAGCTTGTCCGGGTGGTAGCTGAACGACGGGCCCGTGGTGTCCAGGATCGAGTAGTCGTCACCGCGGCGCAGGCGCAGCGTCACCTCGCCGGTGACCGCCATGCCGACCCAGCGCTGCAGCGACTCGCGCACCATCAGCGCCTGCGGGTCCAGCCAGCGGCCCTCGTAGAGCAGCCGGCCGAGCTTGCGGCCCTCGGTGTGGTAGGCGGCCAGGGTGTCCTCGTTGTGGATCGCGTTGACCAGCCGCTCGTAGGCGGCGTGCAGCAGCGCCATGCCCGGCGCCTCGTAGATGCCGCGGCTCTTGGCCTCGATGACCCGGTTCTCGATCTGGTCGGACATGCCCAGGCCGTGCCGGCCGCCGATGGCGTTGGCCTCCAGCACGAGGTCGACCGCGGAGGAGAACTCCTTGCCGTTGATCGTCACCGGGCGGCCCTGGTCGAAGCCGATCGTGACGTCCTCGGTGGCGATCTCCACCGCCGGGTCCCAGAACCGCACGCCCATGATCGGCTCGACGATCTCGATGCCCGCGTCGAGGTGCTCCAGCGCCTTGGCCTCGTGCGTCGCGCCCCAGATGTTCGCGTCGGTCGAGTACGCCTTCTCCGTGCTCGCCCGGTACGGCAGGCCGCGGGCCTGCAACCACTCCGACATCTCCGTGCGGCCGCCCAGCTCGCCGACGAACTCGGCGTCCAGCCACGGCTTGTAGATCCGCAGCGAGGGGTTGGCCAGCAGGCCGTAGCGGTAGAACCGCTCGATGTCGTTGCCCTTGTAGGTGGAGCCGTCGCCCCAGATCTGCACGTCGTCGTCCAGCATGGCGCGCACGAGCATGGTGCCCGTCACGGCCCGCCCGAGCGGCGTGGTGTTGAAGTACGCCCGGCCGCCGGAGCGGATGTGGAACGCCCCGCAGGCCAGCGCCGCGAGACCTTCCTCCACCAGGGCGGCCCGGCAGTCGACCAGCCGGGCGATCTCGGCGCCGTACTGCGTGGCGCGGCCGGGGACCGATGCGATGTCGGGCTCGTCGTACTGCCCGATGTCCGCGGTGTACGTGCACGGCACCGCGCCCTTCTCACGCATCCAGGCGACCGCCACGGACGTATCGAGACCACCGGAGAACGCGATGCCGACGTGTTCGCCGGCGGGGAGGTATGTGAGCACCTTGGACACATCAGAAGTATGCACGACGCTGCATGACCATGCATAGCCGGGGGTGGCATGTGCTTCGCACGAGCCCGCACCGGCCGCCCCGGTCGCCCGCACCGGCATCCCGGACACCTCCCCGGGTCGTTTCCCGACGACAGCCATATTCATCGGGTCATCCCGGCCGTCGTCACGCCAACAACGGGCCACTTACCGGACAACCGATTCACGGCGGCACACGCACACGTCGTTGCAGTTTCCTTGCAGTTCGCTTGCGCCGCCGATCGCCGTCCGGCGGTTCGACCCAACGGAGCAACAACACGGCATTGCACTGCACAATCGGGTCGGACTCCAGCACACTGGCAATACCGGACCGTCGTGCCAGCGAAAGGTGAACGCTGGTGGAGTTCAAGATCCTGGGCAGGACGCGATTACGCGTGGCGGAGAAAGACGTGGACCTCGGGACCGCGAAGCAACGCGCGGTCTTGGCGCTGCTGCTCTACCACGTCGGGCAACCCGTCCCCGTCAGCACGATCGCGCAAGCGGTGTGGCCCGACGAGGACCCGTCCGAGGTGCGAGGGCGGCTCCAACCCCTCATCAGCCGCCTGCGCCGGGTGCTGAACGGCGCGGGCCTCGACCGGTCGATCGACCGGGAGGGCGAGGCCTACCGGCTCGACATCGATCGCGAATTCATCGACTACCACCGGTTCCGCACATTGGCGGAAATGGGCCGGGCGAAGGCGTCGGAGGGCGACCACGTGCGCGCGAAAGCGCTGCTGCGGGAAGCGTTGTCGCTGTGGCAGGGACGGCCGCTGCACGATGTGGAAAGCACGTCGGCCGACCACCTGCGTTACCAGATGGACACCTTCGACCGGCTGACCGCCTACTACACCCTGGTGGAAAGCCTGAACGCGCTGGGCGACCACGTCGAAGCGATGGGCGAGGCGGGCAGGCTCACCCAGGAACACGAACTCGACGAAGTTCTCGCGCGGCTGTACATGCGCTCCCTGGAGGGGCAGGGCAAGTACGCCGCGGCACTGGAATACCACGAGCGGTTCTGCGAGCGCCTCTTCGAGGCGACAGGCGCCGAGCAGGGCCCGGAGCTGCGCGCGGTGTACCAGAGCATCGTCCGCAAGCAGGTGGGCACCGCCACGACGTCCGCGCGACCCGAACGCGTCCCGCCCCGCCAGCTGCCCAGGAGGGCCAGTACCTTCGTCGGCCGCGAAGGCCTGCTCGCCACGCTGGACGCGTTGCTCGACGGGCCGGACGGCGGGCGCGGCCAGGTCGTGGCGCTGCACGGGATGCCGGGCGTGGGCAAGACCCGACTGGCCGTCCAGTGGGGGCGGACGAGGGCCGACCGGTTCCCGGACGGCCAGCTCTTCCTCGACCTGCGCGGCTTCGGCCGGGGCACGGCGATGAGCGCCGAGGACGCGGCCGGGGTGCTGCTGGCGTCGCTGGGCGTGGCGCGCATCCCCCACACCGGCACCGAACGGGCCGCGGCGCTGCACCGCGCGCTCGGTGACCGCCAAGTGCTGCTGGTCCTGGACGACGCCCGGCACAGCCCGCAGGTCCGCCCCCTGCTCGCGGCCGCCACGAACTGCTTCACCATCGTCACCAGCCGGACCCGCCCCTGGGGGTTGGACCTCCACGACGACGTCCACCTCCTGGCCGTGCCGCCCCTGTCGTTCGACGAGTCGATCGAGCTCCTGCGCCGCGAGATCGGCGGGGACAGGGCCGACGCGGAGCCCGAGGCCCTGCGCGCGCTCGCGTCGCGGCTCGACGGCCACCCGATGGCCGTCAAGATCATCGCCCAGCACGTGGCGAACCAGCCGCAGGTGCCGATCGGCGTCCTCGTCGAGGAGTACGCGGCCCAGGAGGGGTTGGGGATACTGGGTTCGCTGGACGACAGCGACGACGACAGCGCGAGCCTGTCGTTCGCCTTCGGGGTGTCGTACCGGGACCTGCCCACGGAGACGGCGAGGGTCTTCCGGCTGCTGGGCCTGCACCCGACCGCTGAGTTCTCCTCGGCGGCCGCGACCGCGCTGGCCGAACGGCCGGAGCGCGACGTCGCCGCGCACCTGCGGACGCTCACCAAGGCCAACCTCCTGCAGTACGCCACCCACGGGCGCTTCCGCCTCCACGACCTGCTGCACGACTACGCGCTCGACCTGGTGCGCGCCGAGGAGTCGGCCCACCAGCGGCAGGTGGCGCTCAGCGGACTGCTGACCTGGCAGCTCGTCGGCGCCATCGGCATGGAACGCGCCCTGAACCCGCACGACGACCCCGTGCCGATCCTGCCGGGCATGACCCTCGACGGCATGCCCCGCTTCGCCGACGAGAACGACGCCCTGGCCTGGTTCGCCACCGAACGGGCCCCGCTGGTGGCCGCCGTCCCACACGCGTTCCGCCACGGCTTCGCCGGTCACGCCTGGCGCATCGCGGCGAACATCGATCGCGCCCTGGACCGCACCGGTGGCTACCGGGACCTGGTCGCCGTCGAGAAGGTGGCCGCGGAGGCCGCCCGCGCCACGGGTGACCTGGAGGGCCGGTGCGGCAGCCTGCTGAACCTCGGCACGGCCCACTTCCGGCTCGGCGAGTACGACGAGGCCGTCGAGCACACGCGGGCGGCCCTGTCGATCGCGGAACGCCTGGAGGACGTGGAGTTCACCGAGATCGCGGTGCACAACCTGGCCAGCGCCCACCGCGAACGCGGCGACGTCAGGATCGCGCTGTCGCTGTACGAGTCGGCCCTGGAACTCCACCGCGCGAGCGGGCACCGGAGCCTGGAGGCGTCCACCCTGGACCAGATGGCCGCCGCCTACCAGCGGTTGGACCGGTTGGACGAGGCCGTGGAGCTGTACCGCGAGGCGCTGACGCTCCGCCGGGCGATCAAGCACCGCCACGGCGAAGGCACGACCCTGACCGCGCTCGGCAAGCTCCACCACCGACGCCGTGAACTCGACGAAGCCCTCGGGTGCCTGGAGGAGGCGATCGAGATCAACCTGTCCACGGGCGAGCGGGCGCGCACGGTGGAGGCGCTCGTGGCGCTCGCCAGGGTCCACTACGACCGCCGGTCCTACGCGGAGGCCGTCGACCTCTGCCACCGCGCGCTGGACCTCTCGGCCGGCTTGGACGTCACGCACGACAAGGCGCAGGCGCTGTTCCTGCTCGGGCACGCGAACCACGTGCTGGGCCACCGGGCCGAGGCGGAACGGTGGTGGCGGCGTGCCGAGCCGCTGCTGGCCGATTCCGGGCTCACCGAACAAACGCACACCGCACTCGGCAAGCCGGATTTCCTGCGTGAGAGCGCGACCGCGATCCCGGACCCGCGAGACCACTCGTCTCCGGGCGATTCGACACAGGACGACGGAAACGCCGGGCATGATCGAGAGCAACCTAGCCGAATTCGCCGGCACGACCAAGTCACACGATCGGGTGATGACGACGGATTCGCCCTGACTCAGGAATGAGACCACCCTGACGCGTGACGGCGCGGTGCTTTCGGGACCCCATGTCAACTGGTAGCGAAGGCCGTGCTTAGATCCCGCCTGTGTTGATCCACATGGGCCAGGCCGCGCTCTACCTGGCACAACGAATGACCACCAGTCCCTGGTGCGCGCTCACCGTCGTCGTGGTGGTGCTGCTCATCGCGCTGGGCTGGCCGAACGTCATCTACGAGTTTGAAGGCATCCCGACGGGCGCTGAAGCCGCCTAGTGCGAGTTCAGGTGCCCGCACTCCATGGGAAAGGTTACCGCCATGCCGCAGTTGTCCATCAATCCGGAGACAACCTCCACCGCCGGGATGCTCCGGAGTACCGGTTGCCCGAAATCGGGTCAGGCCCCGTGAACGGCCGTGAGGAGGGCAGGCGGACGACCCGCCTGCCCCGCCGTCAGTCGCCCTTCACGTTCACGATCTGCCGCAGCGTGTGGCGCACCTCGACCAGGTCCTCCGCGTCCCGCATCACGACGTCGATGTCCTTGTAGGCCGCCGGGATCTCGTCGATGAACGCGTCGGTGTCGCGGTACTCGATGCCGACCATCGCCTTGCGCAGGTCCTCCCGGCCGAACGCCCGGCGCGCGGCCGACCGCGAGTACTCCCGGCCCGCGCCGTGCGGCGAGGAGTTGAGCGCCATCCGGTTGCCCTTGCCGACCACGACGTACGACGCGGTGCCCATCGAGCCGGGGATCAGCCCGGCCCGCCCTGCCTCGGCGTTGATCGCCCCCTTGCGGGACAACCAGACCTCCTTGCCGAAGTGCGTCTCACGCTCCGTGTAATTGTGGTGACAGTTCACGACTTCCCGCCGCTCCACGTCGTGGCCGGTCCACTCCGCCACGCAGGACACGACGCGGTCCATCATCTCCTCGCGGTTGAGCCACGCGAACTCCTGGGCCCAGCGCATCTCGCGGATGTAGCGCCAGAACTCGTCCTCGCCCTCGACCAGGTAGGCCAGGTCCGGGTCGGGCAGGTCGATCCACCGCCGCGCGCACTGCTCGCGCGCCACCCGGATGTGCGTCTGGGCGATCTTGTTGCCCACGCCGCGCGACCCGGAGTGCAGGAACAGCCACACCCGGTCGGCCTCGTCCAGCGTGACCTCGATGAAGTGGTTGCCGCTGCCGAGCGTGCCGAGCTGGAGCTGCCAGTTGCCCGCGTACGAGCCGGGGTCGAAGCCGGCCTCGGCGGCCCGCTCGGCGAGCCGCTCGACCCGCTCGCGGGCCGTGCCGGTCAGCGCGGTGTTGTACTTGCCCGCCGACAGCGGCACGGCGCGTTCGATCGCCCGGCGCAGCGGGGCGAGCGGGCGCGAGGCGAAGTCGTCCCGGGTGAACTGGGTGCGCACGGCGATCATGCCGCAGCCGATGTCCACGCCGACCGCGGCGGGGATGATCGCGCACAGGGTGGGGATGACGCTGCCGACCGTCGCCCCCTTCCCGAGGTGCGCGTCGGGCATGAGCGCCAGGTGGGGGTGGATGAACGGCATGCGCGAGGTCTTCTCGGCCTGCTCGCGCGCGCCCGCGTCCAGGATGGACGCCCAGTTCACCAGTCGCTTGCTGATGTGCTCCACGGTTCTCCTCTGCTCACCCGGAGAAGTTAGGGCGTGGTCGGGTGACCCGGCGACCCGGTTTTCCGCCGGCGGCCCGCGTGGCCCGCTTTTGTCGGTGCTCCCCGGTAGCGTTCGCACCGTGAACGTTGAGGAGCGGATCCGGGAACTGGCCGACCAGGTCGTGTCGCTGCGCGACGCCTACTACCGGGGCTCGCCGCTGGTGGCGGACGCGGAGTACGACGCGATCGAGGACGAGCTGCGGGCCCTGGTCGAGGCGCACCCGGAGCTGGCGCCGGACCCGAACCCGCTGGAGCAGGTGGGCGCGCCGGCGGTGTTGCACGCCCCGGTGCGGCACTCGCGGCCGATGCTGTCGCTGGAGAAGGCGACCAGGCCGGAGCAGGTCGCCGCGTTCTTCGACCGCTTCCCGGGCCAGCCGGTGGTGGTCATGCCGAAGCTGGACGGCCTCTCGCTCGCGCTGGTGTACGAGGAGGGCCGGCTGGCGCGGGCGGTCACCCGGGGTGACGGCACGACGGGCGACGACGTGACGCCGCTGGTGCGGGCGCTGGTCGACGGCGTGCCGGAGCGGGTCGAGGCGCCCGGTCGGGTGGAGGTGCGCGGCGAGGCGGTGATGCTGCGGTCCACGTTCGCCGCCTACAACACCGCGCACCCGGACAAGCCGTTGATCAACCCGCGCAACGCGGCGGCGGGCACGTTGCGGGCGAAGGACGCGACCACGGTCGCGGAGCGGCGGCTGACGTTCTTCGGCTTCGACCTCGACACCTCCGAGGGCGGCGCGGCGGCCGACCTGGAGCGCGGGTTGCGCACCCTCGGGTTCGCCGCCGCCGACATGCGCCACTGCTCGGACGCCGAGCAGGCGCAGGCGGCCATCCGGGCGATCGAGGAGGGCCGCAACGACCTGGACTACGACCTGGACGGCGCGGTGCTGCGGTTGGCCGACCGCAACGCGTTCGCTGCGGCGGGCACCCGGTCGAACTCGCCGCGCGGCGCGCTGGCGTTCAAGTTCGCGGCCGAGGAGAAGACGACCGTGCTGGCGGACGTGGTGTGGGACGTGGGCAAGACGGGCAAGATCGCCCCGGTGGCCCAGCTCGAACCGGTGTTCGTGGGCGGCACCACGGTCACCCGCGCGACGCTCGCGAACCAGGAGGTGATCCGGGCCAAGGGCATCCGGATCGGCGACACGGTGCTGGTGCGCCGGGCGGGTGACGTGATCCCGTTCGTGGCCGGGGTGCTGGACGAGTCGAAGCGCACGGGCGAGGAGCGGGAGATCGTGCCGCCCACCACGTGCCCGTCGTGCGGGCAGGCGTTGACCGAGCAGGGCAACAGCCGGGAGTTGTTCTGCACCAACGTGTCGTGCCCCGCGCAGACCGTGCGCCGGCTGATCCACTGGGCGTCGCGGGCGGCGGCGGACATCGAGGCGGTCGGTCCGGTGTGGATCGAGCGGCTGGCCGAGGCCGGGCTGCTGGAGCGGCCGTCGGACTTCTACCGGCTGACCAGGGAGCAGTTGCTGGAGTTCGACCGGATCGGCGAGACCTCGGCCACCCGCATGATCGAGTCGATCGCCGCGAGCCGGGCCGTGGGCCTGCGCCGGGCGTTGATCGGCCTGGCCATCCCGATGGCGTCGGAGGGCACCGCCGCCCGGCTGTGCCGCGCGGGGTTCGGCTCGCTGGAGGAGGTCGCCGACGCGGACGAGGAGCGCCTGGTGGCGGTCGAGGACATCGGGCCGAAGGTGGCGGCCTCGCTGACCGAGCACCTCGCCCGGCTGCGGCCGGAACTGGAGCGGCTGCGGGAGCACGGGGTGTCGCTGGACGTGCGGGAGGAGGACCTGCCGCCCGTGATCGCGTCCGACGCGCCGCTGGCGGGCAAGACGGTCGTGGTCACCGGGGCGATCAGCGACCCGCGTTCCGGCGAGAAGGTGCCCCGGCCGACGTTCCAGCGGCTGTGCGAGAAGGCCGGCGCGACCACCGCGTCGTCGGTGTCGGCGAACACGGACTACCTGATCACCGGGGCCGACGTCGGCGCGAGCAAGCTGACCAAGGCGGAGAAGCTGGGCGTCGAGGTGGTGGACCAGGGCGAGATCTGGCGGCAGCTCATCGCGGCGGGCATCGCCTGACCTCCGCGCGGCGGATCACCGGGCGGTCGGGCGCTGCGGGGACGCTCCGCTCCGCGCCCCGCCCGACCGGGGACGCCCACACCGCTCCCGCTCGGGACTGCCCGCCGGGCGGGGGGGTGGAGCACACGGCGAGGTAGGAGGTGTCCTGCGGGCGGGCGACACCCCTCCGAGGCCGGCTCGCCGCGCCCGACCGGCGGTCACTTCGACCAGTCGACCCGCAGCTCGCCCTTCTCGGCCAGCACGGTCCGCCACCAGTCCTCGTGCTCGACGTACCACCGCACGGTCCCGGCCAGCCCGGACTCGAAGTCGATCCTCGGCTTCCACCCCAGCTCGCGTTCCAGCTTGGCCGGGTCGATGAGGTAGCGGCGGTCGTGGTTCGGGCGGTCGGCCACGTGCTCGACCCACTCCTCGGGGTCGCGGTCGAGGTGGCGCAGCACCGCGTGGACGATCGCCAGGTTGGACACCTCGTGCCGGGCGCTGATGTCGAAGATCGGCAGCAGCGCCGGGTCGGGGGGGGGCGCCCCGCGCAGACCGGCGGGGGCGGCGGGGGCGCCGGCGGTGGCGCGCGCGGTCGGGCTGAAGGACGTGGAGGCACGCCCCCACA
>NZ_JBHYXZ010000202.1:9310-13217 GCF_042752395.1 Actinosynnema sp. NPDC059335
CGCGGGGGGGGGGGGGCGGTGGGGCCCCCCCCCGGTGCCCAGCCCGCCTGTTGGCAACCCCGGGGCGGGGGGTGGTTTTACTTCCCGCCCCCCCGCCCCCGGGTCGGTCGCCGCCTCGGCCGGGATCGGGCCGAGGTCGGCGTGCAGCACGGTGTGGACGGCCTCGCAGTGGTCCAGGACGTGCAGCCAGTCCCGCAGTTGCCGGCCGTCGCCGTAGACGGGCGCCTTGCGGCCGCGCAGCACGTTGGTGATCATCAGCGGGATCAGCTTCTCGGGCAGCTGGTAGGGCCCGTAGTTGTTGGCGCAGTGCGTCATCCGGATGTCCATCTCCGGGTACGTCTGCATGTAGGCGCGCACCAGCACGTCGCCGGCGGCCTTGGCGGCGCTGTACGGCGTCTTGGCGTTCAGCGGGCTGGCCTCGGTGAACGCGTCGCGGTCGGCGGGCAGTTCGCCGTACACCTCGATGGTGGACACGTGCAGGTGCGCGGTGACGCCCACCCGCCGGCTGCACTCCAGCAGGGCCTGCGCGCCCAGGGCGTTGGCGTGGACGAACGCCGTCGGGTCGAGGATCGCGCGGTCGTTGTGGCTCTCGGCGGCGAAGTTCACCACGTAGTCCGGGCGGACCTCCCGGTACAACGCCTCCATCCGCTCCAGGTCGGCGATGTCGACCTGGCGGAACTCGACCCGGTCGCGCACCGGGTCCAGGTTGGGCAGGTTGGCGGCGAACCCGAGGTAGTCGACCGCGACCACCCTCGCGCCCGGCTCCCGGTCCACCAGGAAGTGCACGTAGTTGGCCCCGATGAAGCCCGCGGCACCGGTCACCAGGTAGGTCGCCATACCGGTCACCTTACGCGGGAGCCGACCGACGTCCCCGGCGTGCGCGGTCCTGCGGACCAAGGTGTCCGGGCCGAGTGTCGCCGGCGGTGTGCGGCAGGTCCGGAGCAGCCGGGCCCGGGGGTCGCCGGCGTGGTCGGCGGGTTGCGGAGCGGTCGGGCCGGGGGTCGCCGGCGGGTTCCGGAGCGGCGGGTTCCGGAGCGGTCGGGCCGGGCGGTTCGTGGCGTCCGTGGCGGGGCGTCCGTGGCGGGGCGTCGGCGGCGGCAGCGACCGGGCGGTTCGGGCGTGGGCGGGTGGGGATGGTCGGGCTCACTCGATGGCGTGAATTGCAGGCACGGCCACGGGCATCGCACCTTGACATCCCCGACGGTGCGTCCAACCCTCGACCACGGCGACGACCGGGGGAAGTCGTGGCCATCGTCTTCGACGTGATGATGGGGGAATCATGTCGGGCAACCTCGTCAAACGGCTCCACGACCTCGCGCGCGAGCAGGGCTGGCTGGACCGGCCCGCCTTCCACGTCGGTGTGGAGACCTACCGGTACGCCGACGTCTACGAGGGCGCAGGCCGGGCCGCCGCCGCGTACGCCGCGCGAGGTCTCGGCGCGGGCAGCCGGATCGCGCTCGTGCTGCCGGACGGCATCGACCTGGTGTGGGCGTTCCTCGGCGCGCTGCGCATCGGCGCGGTCGCGGTGCCGGTGAACTCGACCATGCACCCGGACGAGGTGCGGCGCGCGATCGGGATCGCGGAGCCGCACGCGGTCGTGTGCGAGGAGGACCCGGGCGGCCCGCGCGTCGAGCGCATCGCGCCGGAAGACCTGCGGACGGACAGCGGCGCGCCGAAAGAGCTGCGGACGGGCGGCGTCGCACCGGAAGAGCTGCGGGCGGGCGGCGTCGCGCCGGAGGAGCTGCGGGCGGGCGGCGGCGGGCCGGAAGACCTGGGAGTGGACGGCGGCGCGCCGTACGCCCCGGCCACCGCGGACACGCCGGCGTACGCGGTGTTCACGTCGGGCACCACGGGCGAGCCCAAGCTGTGCTTCCACACGCACGGCGACCCGGATGTGTTCGAGCAGGCCATCGGGTCGGTCGTCGGCATCACGCCGGACGACGTCACGTTCTCGGTGTCGCGGATGTACTTCGCCTACGGGCTCGGCAACTCGCTGTTCTTCCCGCTGCACCGGGGCGGCGCGGCGGTGTTGTCGCGCGAGCGCGCGACCGAGGACGACGCGTTGCGCATCATCAAGACCTACGGCGTGACGGTGTTCTACGGCCAGCCGAGCTTCTACGCGCGGTTGCTGCGCCACCCCGACCACCGGCCGCTGTCCGGGCTCCGGTTGGCGCTGGTCGCCGGCGAGGTGCTGCCGGAGGCGTTGGAGGCGCGGCTCAAGGGCGTCCTCGGCGACCGGCTGCTGAACATCTTCGGCACCACGGAGATCGGGCACGCGCTGGTGGCCAACGCGGTCGGCCACCGGCGTGACGGCACGATCGGGCGGATCCTGCCGCCGTACCGGATGCGGATCGTGGACGAGGCGGGCGCTCCGGTGCCGCCGCACGTGCCGGGCGCGTTGGAGGTGGCGGGTCCGTCGATCGCGCCGGGCGTGCGGCGGGGCGGTGACCCGCCGGCGCGGGCCGGGGACTCCTGGTACGCCACCGGTGACGCGGCCACCGCGGACGAGGACGGGTACGTGCGGCTGCACGGCCGGTTGGACGACGTGGAGATCGTCGGCGGCCAGAACGTGCACCCGGCGGAGATCGAGGACCTGCTGCTGCGGCACCCGGGGGTGCGCGAGGCCGCAGTGTGCTCGGTGCGGCGCGAGAGCGGGGTCACGACCCTGCGCGCGTGGGTCGTGCCGGCGGAGGGCGCGTCGCCGGAGGAGCTGCGGGCCGAGCTGCTCGCCGCCGCTCACGAGGCCCTGACCTGGTACAAGGTCCCGGAGGACGTGGTGTTCGCGCCCGAGCTGCCGCGCACGCCGACGGGGAAGCTGCGCCGACGCGACGTCCGCGCGATGGCGGGAGGGTGAGCCGTGGAACGGGACGCGCTCAACGGGAAGGCCGCCGCGGCGGTCCTGGTCACGATGGTGCTGTGGGCGTCGGCGTTCGTCGGCATCCGGTACGCGGGCGGGCACTTCCAGCCGGGGTCGCTGGCGCTGGGCCGGTTGTTGGTCGGCGCGGTCGCGCTGGGCGCGGTCGCCGCGGCGCGCGGCATGGGGGTGCCGCCGCGGGCGGCGTGGCCGGGGATCATCGGCTCCGGCGTGTTCTGGTTCGCGCTCTACATGGTGGCGTTGAACTGGGGTGAGCGGCACGCGGACGCGGGCACGGCGGCGCTGGTGGTCGGGGTCGGCCCGATCCTGGTGGCGTTCCTGGCCGGGTGGCTCCTGCGCGAGGGGTTCCCGGTCAGGCTGCTGGTCGGGCTCGGGATCGCGTTCGCGGGCGTCGCGGCGGTCGGGCTGGCCGGCGGTGGCGGCTCGACCACCGCCCTGGGCGTGGTGCTGTGCGTGGTCGCGGCGGCCGGGTACGCGGTCGGGGTGGTGGCGCAGAAGCCGGCCCTGCGGCACGCGTCCGCCCTGCAGGCCACGACGTTCGGCTGCGTGGTCGGCGCGGTCGCGTGCCTGCCGTTCGGCGGGCAGCTCGTCGCCGACCTGCGTGCCGCGCCCGCGAGCGCGACGCTGGCGGTGGTGTACCTGGGGTTGCTGCCGACCGCGCTGGCGTTCTACACGTGGGCGTACGCGCTGTCCCACATGACGACCGGGAAGCTCGGCGCGACCACGTACCTGGTGCCGGCGATCGTCGTGCTGCTGTCGTGGGCGGTGTTGGACGAGGTGCCGGGGCCGATCGCGTTGGCGGGCGGCGCGCTGTGCCTGGTCGGCGTCGCGGTGTCGCGCGGCAGGCCCCGACCGCCGGAGGGCCGGGTGGGCGGTCGGCGGGTCGGGGACGCCGTGGTGCTCCCGTCGCGTGCGACCGCCTCGCCGGTCGCCGCCCGTCCGGCGTCGCGGGGCGGTCGCGCTCGGCTGGCCGCGCCCGCCGGGCGCCCGGGCCGCCGACGGCCCTCTCCCACACGATATACTTTGTGCTGC
>NZ_JBHYXZ010000203.1:0-6047 GCF_042752395.1 Actinosynnema sp. NPDC059335
GCCGCGGGCCCGCCCCCCCCACACCCCGCGCGCGCCCCGCCCGCCCCCCCCCCCCCCCGCGCGCCCCCCCCCCCCCCCCCCGGGGGCCGCGCCCACGACGCGCAGGACGTCATCGCACGGCTGCGCGCCGCGCTGCGCGAGGTCCCCGACCACGTGCCGCTGACCGCCGCGCTGCTGCGGGCGCACTCGGACGCGTTGCCCGCGCAGTCCCACGTGCTGCGGGACTACGCGCTCGACGTGGCCCACGAGCTGACCCGGCTCTGCCACGCCACCGACGGGGACCGGTCCGCGCTGCGCGACCGGGCGTGGGCGCTGCACAACCTGGCCGAGCGGCACCTCGCGGTCGGCCACCGCGCCGAGGCCGTGACCGCGGCGACCGAGGCGGTGGCGATCCGCGAGGGGTTGGCGCGCGGGCACGAGGCCCCGACCCACCGCACGGAGTGGGCCGAGTCGCTGCGGGTGCTGTCGCAGGCGTTGCGCGGCACCGGGCGGTTCGGCGACGCCTACCGCGTCGGCGAGCAGGCGCTCGGCCTGTTCCGGGCGCTGACCGCGGAGGACGGCGACGACGCCGGCAAAGGCGAGCGGGGGCTGGTGCGGGCGCTCATCGGCCAGGCGCGGGTGGTGTGGCTGCTCGACCCGCAGACGATCGGCTTCGACCAGGTCGCCAGGTCCGACGAGTACACCGACGAGGCCGTCCGCCGGGCCCGCGACCTCGTGGAGCGGTACCCGGACCTCGACCCGCTGCTGCTCACCGACGCGTTGGAGCAGCGGGCCACGAACCTCTGGCGGTTCCAGCGGCCGCCGACGGGCCTCTCACCGAGCGAGGAGGCGGTCGCGACGGTCCGCCGGCTGGCCGAGGAGAACCACGACGCCTACGCCGGCGACCTGGCGAACGCCCTGCTCGGCCTGGCGGTCGAGGTCGGCGCGGACTCGCCCGGCGAGGCGATGGCGTTGGAGCACGAGGCGATCGCCCTGGTGCGCCCGCTCGCCGCCGACCTCCCCGAGGTCCACCTGCCCGAGCTGGGCACCCTCCTGCACAACCTCGCGTTGGACCTGTTCGACCTGGGGCGGCACGCGGCCGCGCGGGAGGCGATCGAGGAGGCCGTCGAGCACCGCCGCACCCTGGCCGACGACCCGTACGGGCTGGAGGTGCCCAGGCTCGCCCAGTCGATCTACACGCTCGGGTGGTTCGAGGCGTACGAGGGCGACCACCGGGCGGCGGTGGAGCGCTTCACGGAGACCCTGGCCCTCTACGCGAACGCCGTGGTCCCGCTCAGCGCGAGCCACCTGCGCCACCAGTCGGCCACCGCCCTGGCGCTGGCGCAGTCCTACGCGGCGCTGGGCCGCACCGACGACGCGCTCAGGACCGTGGTGGAGGCGGGCGCGGTCCGGCGTCGCCTCAGCGAGTACGCGCCGAGCCTGTACGCGGAGGGGTACGCCGAATCGCTTCGCGACCTCGCCGACCTGTACCGGAGCAGGGGCCAGCGGATCCCGGAACGCATCGTGCTGCGGCACGCCCTGCCGATCTACCGGCACCTGGCCCGTGCCGACGCGCAGGGACGGGAGAAGCTCGCGTGGTGCCTGCACGAACTCGGCGCCAGCTACGGCGTGCGCTGGTCGACGGGCGAGCGGGCGGTCGTCACGCTGCGGGAGGCCCACGACCTGCTCGCCGAGCTGCCGTCCCGGACCGTCGAGCAGGACGGGCTCCTGGCCCGGATCCGCGCGGACCTGGTCGGCGCGCTGCTGCTGACCAGCCGCTTCACCGAGGCCGTGCGGGTCGCCGAGCAGGGGGTGCGGCTCCTGCGCCGGCTGTCGGTCGCCGACCCCGAGGGGCACCGCTGGTCCTTGTACTTCGCCCTCCTGGGGCTGTCCCGGGGGCTGGTGATGGCGGGAGACCCGGCCGCCGCCCGGCGCGCCGTGCTCGACGCGGAGGAGCTGGGCCGGGTGCTGGTGAGCCGGCCCGACCGGACGCCGGCCCAGGTCGCGCTCGTCAACGTCCGGTTGGCGCGGACCTTGAGCCTGTGCGGTCGGCACGACATCCGCCTGGTGCTGCGCGCGCTCGAACCGGCGCGGCGGGCGGCCCGCCTCAACCGGCGGCTGGTCGACCGCAACCCCCACGAGCACCAGGCCGCCCTGGAAGAGGCCGTCGGCACGCTCGTCACGGTCCTGACGCAACTCGGCCGGCACGCCGAGGCCGCCGAGGCGCGGTGGAGGAGAGGAGCATGACGCCATGACCACACCACCACGGGGCGTCGAGGAGCGCGACGAGTCGGCGGAGGACATCCGGCAGGACGAGGAGCGCGTCGGTCGCCCGGCGGAGCTGTTCTACCCCCACGTGGCCGAGTTCGTCACCGACCGGCTGATCTACCTGATCCCCCGCCCGACACCGGAGTCGCGGCTGGTGTGGTGCCCGAGCTGGTTCCGGCACGCGCAGGCGCTCTCCCGGCTGGACTCGGTGTGGCGCGCGTGGGAGAGCCTGCGCTTCGACCCGGCGCTGGGGATGGCGAACTGGTGGACGCACTACGCGGACCCCCACCTGCGCGCCCTGATGGACCCGGTCACCGGGCCGTTCGCCCGCTGCGTCGACGGCCACCGGTCGGACGAGCCGCTGCCGGTCGACCTGCCCCCGGAGGGGCTGTTCACCGACCAGCGGAACACGTGGAACCTGCCGTTCCCCGACGACCCGCTGGCCCTCGACTGACCCCGACCGCGGCGGCCGGGGTCAGCGGGAGAACTCGAGGTGGACGTCGTCGGTCTCCTTCAACAGCATCACCCGGCGGTGCGCGGGATCCCAGCCGGCGCCCACGAGGAAGTACCGGGCGCCGGAGCGCTGCACCAGGCGCAGCCCGTCGTAGCGGAACTTGACGTGCGCGCCCGGCGCGGTCACGGGCGTCTCCACGACCCCGGGCAGGTTCGTCGCGAGCCGCTTCGCGCTGTGCACGGTGACCGCGACGAGCTGGTCCGGGTCGGCGGCGATGTTGTCCGCCTGGCCCTCGCCGACGGCCGTGGCGATGCGTTCGGTGTCCCAGAACACCGTGAGGCCCAGGGCCAGCAGGAGCAGGACGCGCAGGCTCGGCGTGCCCCGCCGGTCGCCCGCGTGGCGGCGCAGCACGTCGGCGTAGACGGCGCTCGACAACGCGACCGTGAGCACGTACGGGAACCACGTGCCGCCGGTCTGCGGCCACAGGGCGGTGAGCACGACCAGGCCGAGGCCGAGGAGCAGCGCCGTCCCGGTGAGCACGCGCGGCAGCGCGGTCCCGAGCCGGCGGCGTCGCACGGCCGGCAGGACGACCCGGTGGTGCGCCCAGTGCAGCCCGAGGGCGATCAGCACGAGCAGGGTCAGCGGCACGAACAGCACGTCGACGCTGCGCAGGAGGTAGTCCTGCACGGAGAAGTCGAGCAGCGCCGAGTCGTAGCCGAGCTTCTCGGCCTTCGCCCTCGTGCGGACCCAGCCGTAGTAGACCATCAGCGAGGTCGCCAGGGCGACGGGCGACCCGACGACGGCCACGGCGTGCAGGACGGAGGCGCCGGCGGGCCGCGGTGCGGCGGCGGGGGCGCGGAGGGAGGACAGCCGCCTGACCTCACCCGGTCGGGTGGGGCGAACTCGCACGACCCGCGGTCTCCTCGTCGAAGGTGTACTCCGCCACGGGCTCGAACGGCCAGGACGAGACCTTGACCCCGACGCGGGTGCTCGCACCCGATCCGGGTTCGGACAACGTCAGCAGCACGGTCGCCTCACGGCCGTCGACGGTGCGCACGTCGTCGATGACCGTCCACACGTTCTCCCCGGTGAGGTAGACCTTCACGACGGGCCCGAGGTTCCGGCCGACGAGGCGGACCTCCCGGCCGCTCGCCGGCCCGTGGTGCGGTTCGACGGCCAGGACGACCGGGCAGCTCGTGGACGCCGTCCCGGTGGCGGGCCGCTGCCTGCCGAACACGGCTCCGGGGTCCTGGCGGTGGGCCGTCACGACGTCGAGCAGCATCCGGTACAGGTCCCGCACGTAGCACTCGAACTGCCCGGTGGCCCCGGAGACCGCGTCGAGGCGGGCGTAGGCGGTCGGCCACAGGTCGGCGCGGCCGTGGAACGCGGCCAGGCAGGCGGCCGCGGCCCCCGCGAACACCGACGACACGGGCTCGGGGAAGTCCGGCGCGCTCGCCAGCGCGTCCGCGCACCGGCCGTTGGCGATTTCGTAGTACACGACGGTGGTGGTGTTGCCGCCACCGCCCGCCGGGGTGAACGACTCGATCCACGTGATGATTTTCGAACCGGACGGGCGCTGCGTCGTCTTCGAAACGGGCGGCGGTCCGGACGACGACGTGCCGGTCGTCGTGGACATCACCGCGGACAGGGGTGTCGGCGCGCCGGTCGACGTGAACCCAGGGGACGGCGTGAACGCGGATGACGACGCGTCGGGCGAATCGAACGCGGGGGGCTCCGGGGTCGGCGAATGCGCGCCCGTCGTGCCGCGCACGACGGGCACGTCCGCCTGACCTCGGGCTTCCGCGACGAGCGGATCGGACCGCAGACCGCGGTGCAGGGCGAATGCCGCGACCACGGCCACCAGCGCGCAGGCGCCGACGATGGCGATGATCCGCTGTGATCGGGACAAGCGGCTGAAACCCACGCCAGTTCCCCTCCCCGTGATGGTGGCGCGGTGTGCGAAGGCCGGACTTGCCTTTGCGGACCCCCCGGCGACGGCCGCCAGCCTATCCGCGGTCGACCACCGAAAGGCATCACACCATCGGGTATTGCGCTGGGTGATCGAGTGCTTTTCGGGTAATGCGCGCGGACGCCGAAAGGGAATCTCACGTGAGCGGAACGACGAGCACATCGCACGGCGCTTCGCGCAGCGCGTGGCGGCTCACGCTGCCGATGAGCGCGTGCCGCAGCCCCGATCCGCGCTCGACGCCCACGACGACCAGGTCCGCGCCGCGGCGGTCCGCGAGGTCCGGGACGAGGTCCTCGGGCCGCCCGGCTTCGACCAGGACCTCGGCGGGCGCGGGCGTGAGCCCGGCGGCCAACCGCTCGACCTCCGGCCGCGCCACCGCGAGCTGCCCGCGACGCAGCTCGCGGATCGCGCGGTCGTCCGCGCCGGTGAGCCGCAGCAGGTTCTCCCCCAGCACGGTGACGCCGTGCAGCAGCAGGTAGGGCGTGCCGCGGGTCAGCGCGAGCCCCGACCGCGCGGCCCGGAACGACCGGCTCGTCGCGTCCACCGCGCACAGCGCCAACGAGTACGCCGAACCGCCGGCGCGCTTGACGACGAGCACCGGGACCGGGCTCAGCTCCACCACCTGCTCGGCGGTGGAACCCGGGAAGAGGTCCCGCGGCCGGTGCGCGCCGCGTGCGCCCACCACGACCAGCCCCGCCTGCCGGCGCTCCGCCTCCGCCACGACCTCCGGGCCGACCGACCCGGTGGCCACGACCGCCTCCACCGGCACCGCGGCGTCCCGCACCAGGTCCCGCAGCGCCCGGGACGCCGCCTCCACCAGCTCGACGCCCAACCCGGGCGGCGCGGCGTGCACGACCGTGACGTCCACGCCGTGGCGTCCGGCGAGCGCGAACGCGCGCCGCAACGCCGCGCGGGAGCCCTCGGAGAAGTCCGTCGCCACCAGGACCCGGCGCACCGCTCAGCCCTCGCCGTCGGGCCGCCGGCCGCGGCGGTGGGCGGCGCGGGCGATCGCGTGGCTCGCCACCGGGGAGGTGAGCGCGATGAACGCGATCGCCAGCACGGCGAAGGTGATGATCGTGGCGTCCTCGGTCGCGATCGAGGACGCCAGGATCGCGATCACGCCCGGTCCCGTGGTCAGGCCCTGGGCGTGCAGTTGCACGTAGGTGTCGGTGCGGCGCAGGACGCCGACCAGGCTGACCGTGAGCAGCACCAGGCCGAGCAGGAGCAGCGCGCCGCCGAGCACGTCGAGCAGGATCGAGATCATCCGAACGGGCTCCCCGAGTCGAGGTAGCGGGCCGTGGGCCCGGGGGGGGCGGTCGACCCCCGGGGCCGCGCCCACCCCGGGGGGGGGGTTTAGGCCAGGCCCCCCCCGGGGCC
>NZ_JBHYXZ010000203.1:6057-11880 GCF_042752395.1 Actinosynnema sp. NPDC059335
CTGGCGCGGCGCGCCGCCGAGCTGGTCGCTCTGTTTCTACACCATCCGCGGGGGCCCCCGGGGTCGGGGGGGGGGGGCGGCCCCCGGGGGGGCCCCCCACGACAGCAGGGCCAGCGCCACCGCGGCGTCGAAGTAGTACGCCTGTCCCCGCAGGTAGCACAGCAGGGCCAGCAGCGCGATGACGGCGACCGCGAGGAGGTCCAGCGCGACGACCCGTTGGAGGACGTCGCGGGCGCGCACCAGCGCGATGCCGCCGGCGACCAGCAGCAGCGTCACCCAGAAGAGGGCGGTGATGACGACGACGGCGGGCATGGCGGTCACGGGAAGACGCGGCGCTGGCGCCGCCGGTAGGAGTCGAGCTGGGCGGCGATCACGGCCTCCGGGTCGCGCGCGTCGAGGACGTGCAGCAGCATCCGGCCGCGGTGCTCGTCCACCTCCACGACGACGGTGTCGGGCACGAAGCCGACGCGCACGCCCCAGGCCGCCGCGGAGGCCGGCGCGCCCGGCGGTATCGGGATCTCCACGAGCCCGCCCTCGGCCGGGCCGCGGCCGACGAGGGCGACGGCGGTCTGCCAGGTGCCCACCACCAGGTCGACCAGCGTCCCGCCGAGCAGCGCCGGCACGCCCGCGAGCCGGCGGCCCAGCGGCGGCGGTGGCTGCGCCGGCCGGACCCGCCGGGCCGCGACCACGATCACCGTCGACAGGAGGAGCCCGACGAGGACGTCCCCGGGGCGCAGGCTCGTCAATGCCAGCAGGTAGACGGCGGTGAGCACGACGACGCGGAGCAGCAGTGCGGGCATTCCGACCTCCCTGGTCATTCGGGGTGCGCGGCCAGCAGCGCCTCGACCGCGTGGCTGCCGATCAGGAGCAGCGGCTCGGGCCACAGCCCGGTGACGAGCACCAGCAGCGCCAGCGCCGCGGCGAGCAGCCGCTGGGGCAGCGGGCTCGGCGCGCCGGTCGCCTGCGGGTCCGGCCGCCAGAAGCGGCGTTGGTAGACCTGGAACATGTAGACCAGCGACAGCGCGCTGCCGACCAGGAGCAGCACCACGAGGGCGGCGCTGCCGGCCACGATCCCGGTGCGGAACAGCTCCAGCTTGCCGATGAACCCCGCGGCCGGCGGCACGCCCGCGACGCTGAGCGCGCCGACCGCGAACGCGCCCGCGACCAGCGCGCCCCGCACGCCCGCGGCCAGGAACAGCAGCGCCTTGTTCAGGGAGTTGATCACGCTGTAGAGCACCGCCGCCATGAGCCCGACCGGTCCGCCCACGCCGAGCGCCACCAGCACGTACCCGACCTGGCCGATCGCGGAGTAGGCCAGCATCTCGGCCGCGTCGCCGCGGGAGACCGCCAGCACGCCGCCGTAGACGATCGACGCCGCGCCCAGCACGACCAGCGCGACGCCGGCGAGCCGCAACTGCTCGGGGAACAGGTCCACGCCGAAGCGCAGCAGGCCGTACGCGCCGATGTTCGCCACCGCGCCGCTGAGCACGGCGGCGACCGCGGGCCGGGCGCCGGCGTAGACGGTGGGCAGCCAGAAGTGGAACGGGAACAGGCCGAGCTTGACGCTGAACGCGATGAAGAACCCGGCCGCGATCAGCACCGCCGCGTTGGGGTCGACGGCGAGCATGCGCGCGGCCACCTGCTCCATCGCCAGCGCGCCGGTCACCCGGTACGCGCCGGCCACGGACAGCAGGAAGATGAACGACCCCAGCAGGTTGACCGCGGTGAACACCAGCGCCGACCGCAGCTGCCGCCGCTTGCCGCCGTAGGCGCTCAGCGCGTACGACGCGGTCATCGCCAGCTCGAAGAAGACGTAGAACGAGAACACGTCGGCGGTGACGAACAGGCCGGTCAGCCCGGCGCCGAGCAGCACGACCAGGCCGGGCAGGGTTCGCGACCGGACCCCGCCCACCGCCTCGTGGACGGCCGCGGCGAGCAGCACGAGCACCGACAGCAGCGCGAAGGCCACACCCAGGGCGTCGGCCCGCAGCACGATCCCCACGCCGACGGGCCAGCCGCCGGTCACGACCTCGCGCGCGGCGCCGGTGAACACGTCGGCGGCGAGCACGCCCAGCACGGCCAGCGTGGCGGCGAGCGACGCGACGGCGAGCCAGGCGACGACCCGCCGGCGCCCGTCGAGCGCGACGAGGACCGCGCCGGTCACCCAGGGCACGAGGAGGGCGGTCGAGAGCAGCATCAGGGCGTCACCCGCCCGGCCTCGGGCCGCGGTTCGTCGTCCCGGTCGTCGCCCTCGGTCTCCTCGCGGTCGGCCTGCCGCTGCCGCTCCAGGCTCGCCTCGTGCTCGGCCTCGGTCGCGGCCAGCTCGTCCTGCTCGGCGGTCCGGAAGACCACGACCGCGCGGTGCACGAGGGCGAGCAGCAGCGCCACCGTGGCCAGCCCGATGACCAGCGCGGTCAGCGCCAGGGCCTGCGGCAGCGGGTCGCTCACCGCGTCGCCCGGCGACACCGCGATCGCGGCCCCGCCGCGGGTCAGCGCCGAGGCGATGATCGTGACGACGGCGCTCTGCGAGATCAGCATGATGCCCGCGACCATCCGGACGAGGTCGCGCTTGAGCAGCAGGTAGGCGCCGGAGCCGAACAGGACGGCCGCGGCCAGGGCGAAGGCGAGGATCACCGCTTGCCCACCCCCGGCGGCCGGCGGGCGAGCTGGTGCAGCAACGTGGTGAGCACGCCGACGACCAGGACGAACACCCCGAGGTCGAACACCAGCGGGGTGAACAGCTCCAGCGTGCCGATCCTGGTGACGTGCTCGCCGCGACCGGGGCGGTGGCTGACCGGCGGCTCGCCGAGCAGGAGGGGGAAGAACCCGCCGGCGAGCGCGAGGAGCAGGCCGCCGACGGCGAGCTTGGGCGCGTGCCGCAGCACGGGCAGCGCCGACTCGGCGCCCTCGGCGCCGTAGGCCACGTAGATCAGCGCGATGGCCAGCGCGACGATCACCCCGGCGGCGAACCCGTCGCCGACCTCGACGTAGCCCTTGACGATCAGGGCGGCGGCGACGACCAGGCTCGGGCCGGGCAGCAGCCGGGCGACGACCCGGACCACCGAGTCCGGCGGCCCGTCCTCGTCCTCCGCGCTCACCACAGCCTGCCCCGTCGCATCAGGGTGGCCACGCCGACCACGGCGACCAGCAGCACCGTGATCTCGACCAGGGTGTCCAGGCCGCGGAAGTCGGCGACGATCACCGTGACCACGTCGCCGCCGTGCGCGACCGGGGTGAGCCGGATGTGCTCGGCCGACACGCTGTCGGGCGCGGGCTGGGACAGGAACCCCCACACCGAGACGAGCACGGCCAGCCCGGCGACCCCGCCGGCGACCGCGTCGCGCCGGCGGCGGGTGCGGGCGGGCGCCGTGGCGTCGGCATCCGGGGCCTCGTGGGGCATGCGGGTCAGCGCGGCGACGAAGACCAGCGTCAGCATGGTCTCGACCACGACGGCCACCAGCGCCACGTCCGGCGCGCCGACGAGCGCGTACACCGCCGCCAGCGCGAAGCCGACCACGGCCAGGGCCAGCGCCAGGGCGAGCCGGGCGCGGGAGTTCGCGATCACCACGGTCGCGATGACCACCAGCGCCAGCAGCGGGAGGATCAGCCAGTCCGCCCCCGCGACCGGGCCGACCGCGTACGCGCCGGAGGTCGGGGTGACGACGAACGCCAGGCCGATCACCAGGCCGGCCGGCACGAGCACCGCGGCGATGCTGGTGCGCAGGTCCCTGACCTCCCGGTCGTGCACCGCGGCCGACGCGCGGTCCAGCCCGTGCAGCGCCGCCTCGTAGGCCCGGCGCGGACCCCACCGCTCCCCCGCCGCGGCCACCGCCCGCGCCACCGGGTCCACCAGGCGCGGCAGCACGAGCAGCAGCCCGCCCAGCACCCACGCGGCGACCGCCATGAGGTTCTCCGGGCGGGCGTCGAGGTGGTAGCCGGGGGACAGGGTCACCGGCCCGCCGGTCGACACGCCGGCCGCGTCGCCGGCCAGCCGCGCGAACGGCGTCGTGACCAGGCCGCCGAACACCGAGAGCGCGGCGAGGAACACGACCGGGGCGACCAGCAGGCGCGAGGTCGCGCCGATCCCGCCGCGGGGCGGGCCGAGGAACAGCCGCGCCCAGAAGCGCCCGATGTAGGCCACGGTCAGGGTCGCCGCGACCACGGCCAGCACCGCGGTCACCGGGCCGTGCCGCAGCGCCGCGGTGAACAGCAGTTCGTCCTTGAAGAACCCGATGGTCAGCGGCAGCGCGGCCAGCGTCGCGGCCGCCACCCCGGCCGCCGTCGCGAGCACCGGCGCCCGGCGGCCGAGCCCGCCCAGCCGGGACAGCCGGTCCTCGCCGGTGGCCATGGTGATCGCGCCCGCGGTCATGAACAGGGCGCTCTTGGCCATGGCGTGCGCCACCACGTAGAACGCGGCCGCGCCGTTGCCCTCGGCGCCGCCGATGCCGTACAGCATGACCAGGTAGCCGTACTGGGAGATGGTGGAGTAGGCGAGGACCTGCTTGAGCACGTCCTGGCGCAGCGCCAGCACCCCGCCCACCACGATGGACACCGCGCCGACGACCACCAGCCCGGTCAGCACCGCCTCGCTGCGGGCCAGCAGCCGGTGCACGCGGCCGATCACCAGCACGCCCGCCGCCACCATCGCCGCCGAGTGCAGGTAGGCCGAGACGGGGGTCGGCGCGGCCATCGCGCGCGGCAGCCAGAAGTGCAGCGGCGTCTGCGCGCTCTTGGCGATCGCGGCCACCGCCAGCAGCGCGGCCGCGAGCGTGGTCGTCGGCGACGGGTCGGCGCGCTCCAGCAGCTCGGGGATCGAGAACGTGCCGTGCGCGGCGTAGAGCAGCACGGCGGCCACCAGCATCGCCACGGCGGCGACCACGGTGACCAGCAACGCCATCAGCGCCGCCGTCCGCGCGGCCCGCTCGGCCCGGTCGAAGCCGATGAGGAAGTACGAGCACACCGCGGTCAGGTCGAAGAAGACGAACACCAGCACGAGGTCCTGCGCCGTGGCCAGGCCGACCATGGCCACGGCGAACAACGTCATCCAGGGCCAGAACCGCCACCGCTCGACCGCCGACCGGCGCTCGTGCTCCAGGTGCAGGGTGAGGTAGCGGGTGCCGTAGGCGAACACGAGGGCGCCGACCCCGGTGGCGAGCAACCCGTAGAGCACGGCGAGCCCGTCGAGCGCGAAGCCCAGCCGCAGGTCCAGGGTGGACGCCCAGGGCAGCGAGAACCCGCCGCCGCCGGCCGACCAGCCGAGCAGGCACAGCGCGAACCCCGCGGCCGCGGTCACGCACGCCGTCCAGCCCTGCCAGTCCACGCCTGGACGCCCCTCACCGCGGGTTCCCGCACCACCGCGAACGAGGACCACGGGCAGCTCCTCCGGCCGGACGTCGACTAGTCCGCAACGTACGGGATCCCGAAGGGATCCGCAGACGGTGTGAACCCGCTCGGGTGGCCGTCGTCGCGGTGCGCAGCGGGTTTCCGGCCGTCCGAATCGGACGGGTCCGATGTGGTCGGTGCGCGCCGGCGGTTCACCTCGCCGACGCCCGGACGGGTTACACGACGCGCCGTCGTCCGACGATCCCGGTTCCACCGGGTTGTCACCCCGTCGGTGTCCGCCGACGGCTCCGCGGCCGAGATCGCGGCGGCGACGGCGGACGGCCGCACGGCGGTCCGCACGGGTCCCGCTCGCCCGGCGGATCGGGCTCGCCCCGGTCGGGCGGGACGGCGCGCCCCCCCCCCCCCGGGGCGCCCCCCGGCCGGGGCGCCGCGTGGCCCGCATGGGCGGTAAAGACGGGGAGACAAATAGAAAAACACCCC
>NZ_JBHYXZ010000203.1:11890-13113 GCF_042752395.1 Actinosynnema sp. NPDC059335
GGCCGCCCGGGGGTCCGCCGGGGGCCCGCTCGCGCGGGGGTTGGGGCTCGCCCGGGGGGGGGGGGCGGGCGCCCCCGCCCGGGCCGGGGCGCCCGCGGGCCGGGCGCGTCGATTCGCCGAATTGCGCTTAAATGCAGGTGAACATGATTCCAACACCCGGAGAACCGCCCCGCGCCGTGACACACTGGACGGTGTCGGCGTTGTGATTCTGCGCGGAGGCGGCTTTGGCCGATTTACCGTGGGACTTCATCATCACGGTGGTCGCACTCGGGGTGTCCCTTTTCGCGTTCCTGTGGGAATTCGTGTTCGTGGGGCGCAAGCGGCTCGGCCACCGCGTCCAGATGGACACCACGGTCGCGAACCTCATCGCCCCGGAGTTCAGCGGCGACCTGCTGCCGGAGCTGGTCGAGAAGGACCGCTCCTACGTCCTGGTGCGCATCGAGAACAACGGCCGCACGCCCATCTCCACCGGCGACTACGCGGTGATGCCGGACAACCCGGTCGGCATCGAGATCCGGTTCCCGAACCGGCGGGTCACCGGGATGGCGCTGACCGACCTGACGCCGCCGACGCTCGACCTGTCGCTGCGCAGCTCCGAGCACAAGCCGGCCGACGGGCTGGGCACCCGCAACATCGAGGACGGCGGCCAGACCGTGGGCCTGGTCGAACTGCCCAAGGTGCCGCTGAACCGGGGCGAGCACTACAAGGTGCTGGTCTCCCTGGAGAGCGCCGACGGCGACCGCGGGCCGTTCCCCGAGCCGAAGGTCGTCGGCGGCATCAGCGGGGGCACGTTCCGGGCCACGAAGAACCGCACGGGCACCTCCGCGCGCAGCGTCGCGCTGGCCGCGTTCCTCACCGCCGCCCTCGTCGGGCAGCAGGTCTACTCGCTCACCGCGACCGACGCGGCGCTGGACTGCGCGAGCGGGAGGCTGGTCCTCCTCGGCTCCACCGCGTTCCGCCCGATCCTGGACAAGGCCACCGCCACGTACCGCAGAACGTGTCCCCAGGCGGAGTTCTCGATCGAGCTGAGCAACAGCAACGCCGGGTTGGAGAGGCTGAACCGGGACGGCCCCGCCCACGCCGACGTGCTGGCGTTCTCCGACGGCGCGAAACCCGACGGCTTCCCCCGACTCCCGTGGGTTCAGCGAGAGTGAAGGTTCCTCGCGGGGAACCCAAGGGTCCGTTCCTGCCAGGACCAGGGCTCGACCCGTGGGTTCGAGATC
>NZ_JBHYXZ010000204.1:0-13101 GCF_042752395.1 Actinosynnema sp. NPDC059335
GGCGGCGTACGGGCACTTCGGTCGGACGGATGTGGAGTTGCCGTGGGAGAGCACGGACCGGGCGGACGCCCTCCGCGCCGCCGCCGGCGCCTGACACCCGCCTGATCCGGCCGCCGGCGTGCTCGGCCGGTGATGCTTCGCAGGGGTCCCCGCCCAGGGGACCCCTGCTTTTATTCTGCCGGCGGGGTCCGACAATTTCGGGCCGGTAGCCATCGCGGCAAGCTCCGGCTCCTGAAGCCTCCGCAGCCCGCTCCGTCCCGGAACTGCGGCGACCGGCGCGGTTCCCGACGCCGCCGGGGCCGGCTCCGCCGGCTCGGGAAGCAGCGGAGGCAGGCTCCGCCGGCTCCGGGTGCTGCGGCGGGTTTCGCCGGTCCCGGGAGCCGCTGCGGCCGGCTCCGCAGGCCGGGTGCCACTGCGGCCGGATTCGCCGGTCCCGGGAACGGCTGGAGCCGGCTCCGCTCGCCCCGGAGAGCATCGCGGCTCCCGAAGCCTCCGCAGCCGGCCCGGTCGCCCCGGAGGCCATCGCGGCCGGAGCATCGCGGCCGGCCCGTGACGCCCGGACTGTCGGTGGGCGCCGGCAGGTTGCCGTCCGTGACCCGCCCCGTGACCGGCCCCGTGCCGCCGCTGCTGCGCAACCCGGCGTTCCGCCGGTACTTCCTCGCCCGCACGTCCTCCCACCTCGGCGACGGCCTGATCTCGATCGCCCTCCTCTTCGGCTCGCTCCGCCTCGGCGCGTCCCCGACCGACCTCGGCCTCGTGCTGCTCGCCGGCCGGCTCCCCGTGGTCGTCTTCACGCTCGCCGGCGGGGTGGTCGGCGACCTCCTGCCCCGACGCGCCGTCATGCTCGCCGCCGACGTCGTCCGCTGCGCCTCCCAGGGCCTCACGGCCGCCCTGCTCCTCACCGGGACCGCGGCCCTCTGGCACCTGGCCGCCCTGCAGGCGGTGGCGGGCGCGGCGCACGCGTTCTTCACCCCCGCGGCGGCCGGGCTGGTCGCCGACGTCGTCCCCGAATCGCAACGCCGACAGGCCAACGCCCTGGTCAACGCCGCCCAGAACGCCGCCACGCTCATCGCGCCCGTGGTGTCGGCCGCGCTCGTGGCCACGGTCGGCCCGGGTGTGTCGTTCGCCGTGGACGCGGCCACGTTCGCGGTCAGCGCCGCCGCGCTCCTCACCCTCCGGGCCCCGGACCGGTCGGTGCCGCGACACCCCGCCCCCCTCGACGCCGTGCGGCACGGGTGGCGCGACTTCCGCTCCCGCCCCTGGTTGCAGGCGACCGCGGTGCAGGTCGCCGTCATCAACGGCGTCTGCACCTCCCCGTTCCTGGTGCTCGGGCCGATCGTCGCCGACCAGCGCCTGGGCGGCCCCCTGGCCTGGGCGTTCATCGGCAACGGGTACGCCGTCGGCGCGTTGCTGGGCAGCACCGCCGCCCTGCGCCGGCGACCGCGACGCCCGCTGCGGGTCGCGGTCACGATCCCCGCCGCCCTCGCCCCGCTGCTGGTCCTGCTCGCGGCCGGCGCGCCCACGGCGGTGCTCGCCGCGGCCGCCGTCCCGGCCGGGGCGCAGTCCGCCCTGTACGCCGTGCTCACCGACACCGCGCGGCAGGTGCACGTGCCCGCCGACCTGGTGGCGCGGGCCACCGGCTTCTCGACCGTCGTCGGCCTGGCCGCCGCGCCGGTGGGCATGGCGCTGGCGGGACCGGCGGCGGAGCGCGTCGGCACCGGCACCGTGCTCGTCGTCGGGGCGGCGGTCGCCGTGCTGAGCGCGCCGCTCGCGCTCGCCGTCCGCTCGGTCCGCGACCTCCCGGCCGAACCGGAACCCGCGACCACCCGGACGTGATCTTGCCCTGTCCGAACAAGTGTTCGATAATGGGCGCATGACTCCACGTCCCGTCCTCCGGCCCCGGGTTGTGAGCGGCCCGGTCGGTCTCTGGTAGACCTCCTCCCGTGGCGGGCAAGGCGACTACCAGGCGCGGCGAGCAGGTTCCCGCCGCCGTGCTGCCGGTCGCCCGCGTGTGCGTGGACGTGCCGCTGGCCCACCTCGACCGGCCGTTCGACTACCAGGTGTCCACCGAGCAGGACGCCGACGCGGTGCCCGGCTGCCGGGTCCGGGTCCGGTTCGCGGGCCAGCTGGTGGACGGCTACCTGCTCGAACGGGTGGAGTCGTCGGAGTACGAGCGGAAGCTGACGTTCCTCGACCGGGTGATCTCGCCCGAGCCGGTGCTCGCCCCGGAGGTGGCCGAGCTGGCGCGGGCGGTGGCGGACCGGTACGCCGGGTCGTTGATCGACGTGCTGCGGATGGCCATCCCGCCCCGGCACGCGCGGGTGGAGGCCAGGCCGTCCGGCGAGCCCGCGCCGGCGCCCGAGCCGCCGTCGGACGAAGGCTGGGCGCGGTACCCGTTCGGGCCGAACCTGCTGGACGCGCTGCGCTCGGGCCGGGTCGCGCGGGCGGTGTGGCAGGCCCTGCCCGCCGAGGACTGGCCCGCCCGCCTGGCCGAGGCGGCGGCGTCGGTGGCGAGCACGGGCCGGGGCGCGCTGGTGGTCGTGCCCGACCACCGGGACCTGGCCCGGCTGCACGCGGCGTGCGCGGCGCTGGTGGGCGAGGCGGGCGTGGTCACGCTGTCGGCCGACCTCGGGCCGTCCGAGCGGTACAAGCGGTGGCTGGCCGTGCGGCGCGGCGCGGTCCGGGTGGTGCTGGGCACGCGCGGCGCGGCCTTCGCGCCGGTGCGCGACCTCGGGCTGGTGGCGGTCTGGGACGACGGCGACGACCTGCACGCCGAGCCGAGGATGCCGTACCCGAACGTCCGGGACGTGCTGGTGCAGCGCTCCCACCTCACCGGGGCGTCCCTGCTGGTCGGGGGGTTCGCCCGGACCGCGGAGGCGCAGTTGCTGGTGGACAGCGGCTGGGCGCACGAGGTGGTCGCGGCCCGGGACGCGCTGCGGTCCGTGGCGCCGCGGGTCGCGGCGGTGGGCGACCATGAGTGGCAAGAGGTCAAGGACCCGGCGGCCCGGTCCGCCCGGCTGCCGTCGATCGCGTTCGACGCGGCCCGCGCCGCGTTGTCGGCGGACACCCCGGTGCTGATCCAGGTGCCGCGGCGCGGCTACGTCCCCGCCCTGGCGTGCGGTCAGTGCCGGTCGCCCGCCCGGTGCCGCCGGTGCGCGGGCCCGCTGGCCCTGCCGGGCGGCACGCAGGACGGCGTGCCCAGGCCCGCCTACTGCCGGTGGTGCGGCGCGACGGAGGCGGCGTACCGCTGCCCGAACTGCGGTTCCCGGCGGCTGCGGGGGCAGGTCATCGGCGCGCGGCGCACGGCCGAGGAGCTGGGGCGGGCGTTCAGCGGCGTCCCGGTCCGCACGTCGGGCGGTGACGAGGTGCTGTCGACGGTGCCGGGCGGCAGGTCCCTGGTGGTGGCCACGCCGGGGGCGGAACCGCTCGCGGAGGGCGGCTACGGCGCGGCCCTGCTGCTGGACGGGTGGGCGCTGCTCGGCCGGGCCGACCTGAGGGCGGCGGAGGAGACGCTGCGCCGCTGGATGACGGCGGCGGCCCTGGTCCACGCGGCCGGCCGGGTGGTCGTGGTCGCCGACTCCTCGCTCGCCCCGGTGCAGGCCCTGGTCCGCTGGGACCCGGTGTGGCACGCCCGGCAGGAGCTGGCCGCCCGGACCGAGCTGGGTTTCCCGCCCGCCGTGCGGATGGCGACCGTGGACGGCGCGCCGGACGCCCTGGCCGGGGTCCTGGAGGAGCTGCGCCTCCCGCCGACGGGCGAGGTGCTGGGCCCGGTGCCGCTGTCGGAGGACAGGGAACGCGCGCTGGTCCGGGTGTCCCGCGCCGAGGGGCGGGCGCTGGCCGCGGTGCTGGGCGAGGTCCTGGCCGTGCGCAGCGCGCGCAAGGAGCCCGACGTGGTCCGGGTGAAGCTGGACCCCCTCGAAGTCCTCTGAACCGCGCCCGTCACCCGACCCGGTCAAGTCCGACCCCGCGGAGGTACAGCTTTCCGGCGCGGTGGAGTAGAAGGGAACGATGCTCCGGTCGACTGTCACCAGCGTCCTCGCATCACTCCTGGTCCTGCCGCTCCTGTCCACCGCCGCCACCACCGCCTCGGCCCGCACCGCTGCCGACGCGCCGCGCGTCCCCGAAGCCGTCGGCTTCGGCGGCGTCGTGTCCAGCATCGACCCCGACGCCTCGCAGATCGGCGTCGACGTGCTGCGCCGCGGCGGCAACGCGGTGGACGCCGCGGTCGCCGTGGCCGCCGCGCTGGGCGTGACCGACCCGTTCTCCGCCGGCATCGGCGGCGGCGGGTTCTTCGTGCACTACGACGCCCGCACGCACCGCGTGTCCACAGTGGACGGGCGGGAGACCGCCCCCGCGTCCGCCGACGAGAACCTGTTCGTGGAGGGCGGCGCGCCCATCCCGTTCGCCGACGCCGTGACCAGCGGCCTGTCGGTCGGCGTGCCCGGCACGCCGCGCACCTGGCAGCGGGCGCTCCGGGAGTGGGGCACCTGGTCCCTCGACCGGGCCATCCGCCCCGCCGAGGACCTGGCCCGGCGCGGGTTCACCGTCGACGCCACGTTCCACCGCCAGGTCGCCGACAACGCGGCCCGCTTCGCCGACTTCACCTCGACCAGCGCGCTCTACCTGCCCGGCGGCGCGCCGCCCGCGGTCGGCAGCACGTTCCGCAACCCCGACCTCGCCGACACCTACCGCCTGCTGCGCAAGGACGGCGTGTCGGCCTTCTACCGCGGCGAGCTGGCGCGCGACCTGGTCGGCGCGGTCCGCCGGCCGCCGGTGGCCGCGGGCGTGACCCGGCAGGTCCGGCCCGGCGACCTCACCGAGGCGGACCTCGCCCGGTACGACGCGCCGCTGCGCGAGCCGACCCGCGTCCGCTACCGCGGCTTCGACGTGGTGGGCATGGCCCCGCCGTCGTCCGGCGGCACGACCGTCGGCGAGGCGCTGAACATCCTGGAGAACACCGACCTGGGCGCGGAGACCGAGGTCGGCTACCTGCACCGGTTCCTGGAGGCGAGCCGGCTCTCGTTCGCCGACCGCAACCGCTGGGTGGGCGACCCGGCGTTCGGCGACGTGCCGACCCGCGAGCTGCTGTCCCAGCGGTTCGCCGACAGCCGGGCCTGCCTGATCTCGCCGACGGCCGCGATGCCCGGCCCGGTCGCGCCCGGCGACCCGCGCCACCCGACCCCGTGCGCCGCCGCGGGCCAGGCGGTCGAGACGCCGTACGAGGGCACCGACACCACGCACCTGACGGTCGCCGACCGCTGGGGCAACGTCGTCGCCTACACGCTGACCATCGAGCAGGAGGGCGGCAGCGGCATCGTGGTGCCCGGCCGCGGGTTCCTGCTCAACAACGAGCTGACCGACTTCTCGTTCACGCCCGTCACGCCGGGCGTGCCGGACCCGAACCTGCCCGGCCCCGGCAAGCGCCCCCGGTCGTCCATGTCGCCGACGATCGTGCTGCACCACGGCGAGCCGGTGCTGGCGCTCGGCTCGCCCGGCGGCGCGAGCATCATCACCACGGTCCTGCAGGTCCTGACCCGGCGGCTCGACCGCGGCACGCCCCTGGTCGAGGCCATCGCCGCGCCGCGCGCCTCGCAGCGCAACGCGGCGAACACGCAGGCCGAGGCGTCGTTCCTGGCGACCCCCGAGGCGCAGGCGCTGCGCGACCTGGGTCACCGCTTCACCTCGACCGCCGAGATCGGGGCCGCCACCGCGGTCGAACGCCTCCCCGACGGCCGCTGGCGCGCGGCGGCCGAGACGACCCGGCGCGGCGGTGGCGCGGCACGGGCGGTGTGGCCGACGCCGTGACGCGGCGGTGGTCCCGACGTCGTGGCCGGCCTCATCCCGCGGGATGAGGCCGGGCCGCTACTCCGAGCGGACGCCCGCCGACGCCCGTCCGGCGCACCCTGGTGGCAGGACGAGCGACGGAGGAGCGGGACATGACCACGATCACCATGACGACCCCGGTCGGAACCTCGCCCCGGACCCGGTTCGGCGCGGTTCCGGCGACGCGACCGGTGTCCGCGACGCGGGCGGTTGCGGCGGCGGAGCAGGCTTCCACAGCCACAGCCACAGCCACAGCCACGGCCACGGCCACGGCCACGGCCACGGCTGCGACGACGGCTGCGGCGGGCGCTGCCCCGACGACGGGCGCGGCTGCGGTGACGGACGCGGCTCCGGCTGCGGCGGTGGCTGCGGGTGCGGTGGCGGCGGCGGGTCGGGTGTCGGCGGCGGAGCGGGCTTCGGCGGCGGGAGTGGCTGCGGGCACGGGGCTGCGGACGCCGGCGGCGGTGCGGTTCCTGGGCCACCTGGTGGCCGCGCTGGTCGGCGTCGCCTTCCTCGGCCGTGACCTGGAGCACTGAGCGGGCTTTCGTAGACTGGGACTTCCCCCAGGCTGCGAGGAGTGCGCGTGACCGTCCAACCGATCCGGCTGTTCGGCGACCCGGTGCTGCGGACGCCCGCCGTCGAGGTCACCGACTTCGACGCGGAACTGCGCAAGCTGGTCAAGGACCTGTGGGACACGATGAGCGACGCCGGCGGCGCGGGTCTGGCCGCACCGCAGCTCGGCGTCGGGCTGCGCGTGTTCACCTACCACTGCGACGGGTTCGCCGGGCACCTGGTGAACCCGACGTTCGACGTCGTCGGCGAGGAGGAGCAGGACGGCCCGGAGGGCTGCCTGTCGATCCCCGGCCTGTCGTGGGACTGCCGCCGGCACCGGCACGTGGTGGCCAAGGGCTGGAACATGCACGGCGAGCCGATCGAGGTCGAGGGCACGGACCTGCTGGCGCGCTGCATCCAGCACGAGACCGACCACCTCGACGGCGTGCTGTTCCTCGACCGCCTGGACGACCGGACCCGCAAGGAGGCCATGCGGGCCATCCGGCAGCAGCCGTGGTTCGACGGCGGCGTGCCGACGATCAAGCAGTCGCCCCACCCGCTGTTCGGGGGCTGACGGGCGGCCGGCGCGCTCGCGCGCGAGCCGGCCCGGTGGCGCTCTCCTAGACTTGCGGTCTGCGGTCCCGCAGGAGAAGCGAGGAGAGTGCGTGTTCGTCCACCAAGCCCGGCCGTCCCGTCCCCGTCCCGACGCGCGCCGCGGAGGGGCCTGACATGCGGCTGGTCTTCGCGGGCACGCCCGAGGTCGCGCTGCCGTCGCTGCGGGCACTGCTGGACTCCGACCGGCACGAGGTCGTGGCCGTCGTCACCCGGCCGGACGCCCCGGTCGGCCGGGGCCGCCGGGTCGAGCGGTCGCCGGTCGCGGCGCTGGCCGACGAACTCGGCATCGAGGTGCTGACCCCCGCCAAGGCGGGCGACCCGGCGTTCCAGGCGCGGCTGCGGGAGCTGGCGCCGGACCTGTGCCCCGTGGTGGCCTACGGCGCGCTGCTGCCCGAGTCCGCCCTGGCGATCCCGACCCACGGGTGGGTGAACCTGCACTTCTCCGTACTGCCGGCGTGGCGTGGCGCGGCCCCCGTGCAGGCGGCGGTCCGGCACGGCGACGACATCACCGGCGCGACCACGTTCCGCATCGTCAAGGAGCTGGACGCCGGGCCGGTGTTCGGCGTGGTGACCGAGCGGGTGCGCGACCGGGACACGTCCGGCGACCTGCTGGGCCGGCTCGCCGAGTCCGGCGCGAAGCTGCTGCTGTCCACTGTGGACGGCATCGCGGACGGGACGCTGCGGCCGGTCGAGCAGCCCTCGGAAGGCGTGAGCTACGCGCCGAAGGTGACCGTGGAGGACGCCCGGCTCGACTTCGCCGCGCCGGCCGCCGCCCTCGACCGGATCGCCCGCGCCGTGACGCCGGACCCCGGCGCGTGGGCGGAGTTCCGCGGCGAGCGGCTCAAGCTCGGCCCGGTCCTGCCGGTCGACGACGACGTGCCGCTCGCGCCGGGCGAGATCCGGGTGGAGCGCAGGCGGGTGCTCGTCGGCACGGGCACCGGTCCGGTGGCGCTGGGCGACGTGCAGGCGCAGGGCAAGAAGCGGATGTCGGCGAACGACTGGGCGCGCGGCGTCCGGATCGAGGCGGGGGAACGGATTTCATGACCCAGAGGTCTTCGCGTCCCTCGCGGCCCCGACGGGCGCACCCGCCGCGCGGCCGCACCGGTCCGGCCCGGCCCCCGGCGGAGGACCCGGCGCGGCAGGCGGCGTTGGACACCCTGCGCGCCGTCCGGCAGCGGGACGCCTACGCGAACCTGGTGCTGCCGGGCATCCTGCGGGAACGTCGGATCACCGGGCGTGACGCGGCCCTGGCCACCGAACTGGCCTACGGGGCGCTGCGCGCGCAGGGTTTGCTGGACGCGGTGCTGGCCGCCTGCACCGACCGGCCGCTGTCCGAAGTGGACGGTGCGGTGCTGGACGCGCTGCGGTTGGGCGCGTACCAGCTGCTGCGCACCCGCATCCCGGCGCACGCGGCGGTCGCCTCCACGGTCGACCTGGTGCGGGCGGACCGCGGTTCCGGCGCGGCGGGGTTCGCCAACGCCGTGCTGCGGCGCGTCACCGGGCAGGACGAGGCGGCGTGGGTCGAGGAGGTCGCGCCCGACGAGGACACCGACCCGATCGGGCACGTGGCCATGGCCAACGCCCACCCGAAGTGGATCGCGCAAGCGTTCGCGGAGGCGCTGGGCAGCCGGGGCGAGCCGCTGCGCCGGGCGCTGGCCGCCGACGACGCGCGGCCCGCGGTGCACCTGGCCGCCCGGCCCGGCGAGTGCAGCGCGGACGAGCTGGCCGCCATGACCGGCGGCGAGGTGGCCCCGTACTCGCCGTACGGGGTGCACCTGGACGCGGGCGCGGGCGACCCCGGCGACCTGGACCCGGTGCGCGAGCGGCTGGCGGCGGTGCAGGACGAGGGCAGCCAGCTGTGCGCGGTGGCGTTGACCAGGGTGCCGGTCGAAGGGCCGGACGAGCGGTGGCTGGACCTGTGCGCGGGACCGGGCGGGAAGGCCGTGCTGCTGGGTTCGCTGGCGCGGCTGTCCGGCGCGTCGCTGGACGCGGTGGAGAAGGCCCCGCACCGGGCGGACCTGATCCGCAAGGCCGCGGGCGACCTGCCGATCACCGTGCACGTCGCGGACGGCCGCGAGTCGGGGCTGCCCGAGGGCGGGTTCGACCGGGTGCTGGTGGACGCGCCGTGCACCGGGTTGGGGGCGTTGCGGCGTCGGCCGGAGGCGCGGTGGCGGCGGCAGCCGTCGGACGTGGCCCCGTTGGCGCGGTTGCAGCGCGAGTTGTTGACGTCGGCGTTGGGCCTGGTCAGGCCGGGTGGCGTGGTGGCGTACGTGGTGTGCTCGCCGCACCTGTCCGAGACGGTGGGCGTGGTGGCCGACGTGGTGCGGCGCACCGGGGTGGAGCGGGTGGACGCGCGCGAGTTCTTCCCCGGCGTGCCGGGGTTGGGCGACGGGCCGCAGGTCCAGCTGTGGCCGCACGAGCACGGCACGGACGCCATGTTCTGCGCCATCCTGCGGCGGCCCGTGTGACCGGTGGGGGTTCGGGCGGACCGGCCGGCGGGGCTGGTGACGCGGTCGGCGGTGGGTCGGTCGGCGGTGGGCCTGCCGGTGATGGGTCTGCGGGTGGTGCGGGCGGCGGGTCGGTCGGCGGTCGAGCGGCCGGCGGTGGGTCTGCCGGTGGCGCGGTTGGCGGGTCGGCCGGCGGTGGGGCGGCCGGAGGGGCGCGGCCCGTGCTCGGGCTCGTCGCGTCGGCGGCGGGCGGGGTGGAGCGGTGGTTGGTCGACGGGCTCGCCCGGCCCCTGGCGCGGCGGTGGCGGTTGGCGGTCACGTTGACGCCGTCGGTGGCGCGGTGGCTCGAACCGCAGGTGGCCGCGCTCCAGGCGTTGACCGACCTGCCGGTGCGGTGGACCTCCCGGTTGCCCACCGAGCCCAAGCCGCACCCGGTGCCGGACGCGTTCGTGTTCGCGCCGGCCACCGCGAACTCGCTGGCGAAGCTCGCCCTCGGGATCGGCGACAATCAGGCGCTCACGGTGCTGTGCGAGGCGTTGGGCAGGCGGACCCCGATGGTGCTGCTCCCGCAGTTCTCCGACGACCAGGCCGCCCATCCGGCGTTCGCCGGCCACCTGACCGTGCTGCGCGCCGCCGGAGTGGTGCTCGCGTCCGACCACGGATCGGTGATCCGTGAACTCGATCGGCTCGTGTCATTCGTCGGATCAGGTGAAAACCGTGGTAACGGCGCGAGTGGCTGAATTGACAGTCAGTCGAGACGCGTAGCAGTCTTGATTGTGTCGAAATTGTACGGCCGGGATCGTGAATGGGCTTCGGTTCTCCGCTTCCTGTCCGCGCCCGGTGGCCTGCTGGCCATCGACGGCCCGCCGTGCTCCGGCAAGACCTCCCTGCTGCGCGACGCCGTCGCCGCCGCCCGTGACCGGGGCTACGCCGTCGTGCTCGTCGCCGGCGACCACCTGACCGACGTGCCGGACCGGGTGCCGGACGGGCCGCGTCCGCTGGTCGCGATCGACCAGGCGCACCACGACCCGGCCGCCCTGCTCGCGCTGCTGCCCCGGCTGGCGGAGCGGCGCGTCACGACGTTGCTCGCGCTGTCCTCCGCGCCGGCGGACGCGCATGTCCGGTGCGCGGTCACGGTGTGCGGGGAAGTGCTGCGCCTCGGCCCGCTGGACGACGACGCGGTCGAGCGGATGGTCGCGGACCTGGTGGGCGCGGCGCCGCACCCCGAGCTGGTGTCGCTCGTCGCGGGCGCGGGCGGCGATCCGGGGCTGGTCGCCGATCTCGTGGCCGGGTTGGTCGACGAGGGCAGGGTGGAGGTGCGCGACGGCGTGGCCCGGCCGCGCGGCGGGTGGCCGCCGCGACGGGTCGGGACGGCGGTGGCCGGTCGGGTGGGGGCGTTGTCGCCCAGGGCCGCGCAGGTGCTGCGGGTCGCGGCGGTGGTCGGCCGGTCGTTCCGGTTGCGGGACGTGGCCGTGATGATGGACGAGACCACGGGGTCGCTGCTGCCCGCGGTGGACGAGGTGCTGGCGTCCGGGCTGGTGGTGGCCGTGGAGGAGCGGCTGGAGTTCGCGTCCCACCTGGTGTGGCGGGCGGTCGTGGACTCGATGCCGGGGGCGGTGCGGAACGCGTTGCGGCACGACGCGGAGGTGTTGCGCGTGGTGCCGGCCGAGGCGGACTGGGTGGTCGGGCCCGGGGTGGCCGAGCCGGGGGCCGGTGTGGGCGAGGCGACCGAGGACGGGGTGGTCGAGGGAGGGGTGGCCGAGTCCGGGGTGGTCGAGGGCGAGGCGACCGAGGGAGGGGTGGCCGAGTCCGGGGTGGCCGAGTCCGGGGTGGTTGCGCCGGGGGCCGGTGTGGGCGGGGTGGCCGGGGCCGAGGTGGTCGAGGGTGGCGGAGCGTCCGGGGTGGGGGGCGACGACCCCGGAGACGCGGCGGTGCGCGCGGTGCGTTCGCTGGCGGTGAGCGGCACGCTCGGCTCGGCCATCGCGTTGGCCCGCGAGAGCCTGGCGCGCGGGGTGCCCGCCGGTGCGGCGGCGGAGCTGCACGTGGTGCTGGCGGGGATCCTGCTGGCCGACGGGCGGCCGGCGGACGCGGCGTCCGAGATGGAGCACGTGCTGACCACGCCGTCCGTGCCGCCGCCGTTGCGCCGGCTGGCGGAGGCGGGTCGGCTGTTGTCGCTGTACTTCGCCACCGGCAGCCGGGCGCGCGCGCACGCGTTGTCGGTGCTGACCACGCGGGACCGGGAACCGGGCGACGCGGACGTGGTGATGGCCGCGACGGTCCACTCGTGCCTGGAGTGGAGCGCCGGGAAGCTCGCCGAGGGCATGTACTGGGGCCGGGAGTCGACCCGGTGGGAGCTGGACCGGCCCACGGCGTGGTGGCAGTCGCAGTCGGCGGTGTCGTTCGCGTTGAAGCTGTCGGCGCTGGGGGAGTTCGAGCAGGCCGAGCGGTTGGTGCGGGACGACGTGTCGTCCGACGACGCGGCGGTGCGGGCCGGCGCGCCGACGGCCCGGACGATCGCGCTGGCCAGGGTGCTGGTCCAGGCCGGGAAGGTGAACCGGGCGCTGGCGGCGGCCCGGCGCGGCCTGTCCACCGCGCGCGACCGGGGGCTGCGGATCCTGGTGCCGCTGGCGTCGACGGTGCTGGCGACGGTGGCGTTGCACCGGGGTGAGGTCGCGGCGGCGGCGGAGCACGTGCGCCGGTACCGGGCGGACCTGGCGGCGGGCGAGGCGGTGCTGCACTCGGGGCAGTACGACTGGGTGGAGCTGCTGCTGGCGCACGCCCAGCACGGGCCGGAGCGGGCGGCCGAGCTGGCGCGGGAGCGGATGGCCGACCTCGACGGCGCGCGGCGGATGCTGATCGAGGAGCCGGGGGCCGCGCCGTGGCTCGTGCGGCAGGCGACGGCCGTGGACGACCGGGAGCTGGGGCGTGAGGTGGTCGGCGCGGTGGAGCGGTTGGCGGCCGACAACCCGGGGTTCGCGGTGGTGGCGGTGGGTGCGGGGCACGCGCGGGCGTTGCTGGAGCGGGACGCGGTGGGGCTCGCGGACGCGGCGCGTCGGCACCGGCACCCGTGGGCCAGGGCGAACGCCTACGCGGACCTCGCGGCGGTGGTGGGCGAGGAGGGGGACGCGGAGCGGGCGGCCGTGCACACCGGGTTCGCTTCGCGGATCTTCGAGCAGATGGGGGCGGAGGGGGAGTTGGCGCGGTTACGGGGGGACGAGGCGGGTGGCGCGGGGGGTGGTGAGGAGTGGCGGTTGTTGTCGGGGGCGGAGCGGGACATCGCGTTGTTGGTGGGGGCCGGGATGACGAACCGGCAGGTGGCGAAGCAGCTCTACCTGTCGCCGCACACGGTGAACTACCACCTGCGGGGGATCTTCCGGAAGCTCGGGATCAGTTCGCGGGTGGAGTTGGCTCGGGTGGCGCACTCGCAGGAGGGGGTGGAGGTGTCGCCGGGGTGAGGTCGGGTGGGTCCGGTGGGTCGGGTGGGTCTGGTGGTGTGGTCGGTGGTGGTGTCGGTGGTGGTGTCGGTGGTGGTGTCGGTGGTGGTGGTGATGGGTGGCGGTGGTCTGCCGGGGGTGGGTCCGGCTCGATTTGACATGGGGCCCGTACGAGCACCCCAGGCAGGCCGTAGCCGGCAGGCCCGGCGGGGAAAAGCGTCCCGCCAGGC
>NZ_JBHYXZ010000205.1:0-13075 GCF_042752395.1 Actinosynnema sp. NPDC059335
CAGGTTCGGGACAGGGCGGGGGCGTTCCGAACGTTCAACTCGGGTGTTCTGAGCGTTGGACTCACGCGTTCTGGAGGTAGGACACGCGCGTTCTGAACGTAGGACACGCGGAGGTTAGGTGGTGGGGCCCGGGCCGGTCGAGTCGCGTTCGCGCAGTTCGGAGCTGAGCACGACCCGGCGGACGGGCAGGTCCGCGCCCTCCGCGAGCCGGTCCAGCGCCAGGTGCACCGCGGTGCGGCCGATGGCGTACTTCGGCGGACGCACGGCGGTCAGCGGCGGGTGGGCGAACCGCGCCACCTCGTCGTCGTACGCGACCACCGACAGGTCGCCGGGCACCCGGAGGCCCCGCTCCTCGGCCCGCTGCACCAGCGACACCGCCTCCCGGTCGGAGTGCACGACGAGCGCCGTCACGTGCCGCTCCGCGCACACGTCCAGCACCCGGTCGACGTCGACACCCCACGCGGGCTCGTAGTAGGCGGCCACGGAGACCTCAGGCGCGGCCGGCAGCCCGAGGTCCGCCACCGCGCCGAGCCACCCTTCCCGCACCTGCCCGGACGTGGGGCTGGTCGCGCTGACCACGAGCCCGATCCCGCGGTGCCCCCGGGCGTGCAGGTGCCGCACGGCCAGCTCCGCGCCGGCCGCGTGGTCGGTGCGCACCGACTCGACGTGCCGCCGGTACGGGCCCGACACCGCGGAACGCTCGACCAGCACCACCGGGACGGGCAACGCCGTCAGCCACGACACCAGCTCCTCGGCGTCCGCCCCGCGGGTGGGCGGCGCGACCAGCAGCGCGTCCACCGCGCCGCTGCCGATCATCCACTCCGCCTGGTGCCGCACGTCACCCACCTGGTACGACGCCCCGCGCAGCACAAGACGCGCGGACAGCTCGTGCGCGGTGTCCTGCGCGCCCCGGATGACCTCCGGCCAGTAGTAGTCCAGCGACGGCACGACCATCCCGACGGCGGGCGTGCCGTCCCCGGCCCGGCCGGCCGCCAGGGCCGCGCCGTCGGCGAGCAGCCGCACGCCGCCGTGCACCCGTTCGACCAGCCCTTCGGCGGCCAGCTCGTTCACGTCCCGCCGCACGGTGACCGGCGTGACGCCCATGACCCGGGCGATGTGCGCGATCCGCAGGACGCCCTGACCCGACAGGTGCTCCAGCAGCCACTGCCGCCGCGCGGCGGGCAGCATCGAGCCCCTGGTCTCCGTACCGGGCTGCTCCGCCATGACCGCCTGCTCGCCTCGTCACTCTGATCGAAACTGATCGGAACAACCAAACTGTACAGTCTTGCCCTTCCTTTGTGTCTGGGATTGACTGTTTCTGACCGTCACGCGAGGGAAACAGAAGGAAGGCGACGTACGTGGAGCAGCGCTACGCGACCGCGCCGCAGCAGGTCCCGTCCATGACCACGGACGACCTGCGGCGCCACTACCTGGTCGAAGACCTGTTCACCGACGACGAGGTGCGCGCGGTCCACAGCCACCACGACCGGGTCGTGCTGGCGGGCGCGCTGCCGCGCACCGGGCCGCTGAGCCTGCCGTCGTTCCCCGAGCTGCGGACGGACCGGTTCTTCGAGCGCCGCGAGGCGGGGATCGTCAACGTCGGCGGGCCGGGCACGGTGACCGTGGACGGCGAGGAGCACCGGCTCGCGCCGACCGCGTGCCTGTACGTCGGCCGGGGCGCGGGCGAGGTGTCGTTCGCGTCCGACGACGAGGCGGAGCCCGCCGCGTTCTACCTGTTCTCCGCGCCCGCGCACACCACGTACCCGACCGCGGCGGTCCAGCCCGGCGAGGGCACGGTGCGCGAGCTGGGCGACCCGCTGACCTCCAACCGCCGGACCCTCACCCAGTACATCCACGAGAACGGCGTGCGCAGCTGCCAGGTCGTGATGGGGGTGACGACGCTGCACGCGGGCAGCATGTGGAACACCATGCCCGCGCACACCCACGAGCGCCGGATGGAGGCGTACCTGTACTTCGGTCTGCCCGAGGACGCGCGGGTGGTGCACCTGCTGGGCGAGCCGCGGGAGACCCGGCACCTGATCGTGGCCGACCGGCAGGCGGTGATCTCGCCGCCGTGGTCGCTGCACAGCGGTGTGGGGACCGCCTCGTACAGCTTCGTGTGGGCGATGGCGGGGGAGAACCAGTCGTTCGACGACATGGACCCGCACCCGGCGGCGACGCTGCGATGAAGCCGGAGGTGGGAGAGCTGTTCGACCTGTCCGGCACGACGGCCGCGGTCACCGGGGCGAGCCGGGGCATCGGCCTGGCCGTGGCGCGGCTGCTGGCCGCCGCGGGCGCGGACGTGATCGGGATCAGCGGCTCGATGCCGGACGGCGCGAGCGCCGCGCGCGACGCGGTCGAGGGGGAGGGGCGCGCGTTCACGCCGGTGCGGACCGACCTGGCGGACGCGGGCCAGGTGGCCGAGCTGGGCGCGCTGCTGGTCGAGCGGGAGGTGGGCGTCCTGGTCAACAACGGGGGCACGATCCGCCGCGCGCCCGCCGCCGAGCACTCCGACGCCGACTTCGACCACGTGCTGAACGTCAACCTCCGGGCCACGTGGACGTTGTCGCGCGACGTCGGCCGGGCGATGCTGGCGCGCGGGTCGGGGCGGATCGTCACCGTCGCGTCGATGCTGAGCTTCCAGGGCGGGATCACCGTGCCGGGCTACACCGCGTCGAAGTCCGCCGTGGCGGGGCTGACCAAGGCCCTGGCCAACGAGTGGGCGCACCGCGGGGTCAACGTCAACGCCGTCGCGCCCGGCTACGTCACCACCGACAACACCGAGGCCCTGCGCGCCGACCCGGACCGCAACCGGTCCATCCTGGACCGGATCCCGGCGGGGCGCTGGGCCGAGCCGGAGGACATCGCCGGCGCGGTGCTGTTCCTGTGCTCGCGCGCGGCCGACTACGTGCACGGCGTCGTGCTCCCGGTCGACGGGGGCTGGCTGGCCCGATGACCGCGAACGGAACCGACCCCCGGCCACGACCGGCGCGACCACCGCTGCCGGCGCGACCACCGGGGCCCTGGCGGACAGCCGGCCGGGCGCGTGCGGGGGCGGACGCGGTGGGCCGGCGCGACCACGGCGGCCGGTCGTCCCACGTGCACGGACGCGCCGGGACGACCGATGACCGGCTGCGCGCCGGTCCGCGACCGGTGAGCGGATCGCGGCAGCCGGGCAGCCGGGCAGCCGGGCGGTCGGGCGGTCGGGCAGCCGGGCGGTCGGGCAGCCGGGCGGTCGGGCAGCCGGGCGGTCGGGCAGCGGGGGCGCGGTCGCGGTCGCCGGTGCCGGTCAGGCCGGCGGCGCGGTCGAGTCGCGCACGCGCAGGGACGGGGTGACGACCACCCGGTGCGTCGGGCGGTCCGGGTCCTGCAGCCTCGCGGCCAGCAGCGACACCGCCGCCCGGCCGATGGAGCGCCGCGGCGGGCGCACGGCGGTCAGCGCGGGCGTGAACAGCGCCGCCACCTCGTCGTCGTAGGCCACGACCGACAACTCCGCCGGCACCCGCACGCCGCGTTGCTCGGCGCGCTGCACCAGAGCCATCGCCTCGGTGTCGGCGTGCACGAGCACCGCCGTCGTCCCCGTCGACGCCAACCCGTCCAGCACGTCGTCCAGCGCGGTGTCCCACCCGGCCACGCCCGGCCTCGGCACGGACCGGTCCACGGTCGCGCCCCGGTCCAGCCCGGCCCCCGCGCACGCGTCGGACCAGCCCCGGCGCACCTGCGGCGAGGTCGGGCTGTGCTCGCTCGTCACCACGCCCACCTTGCGGTGCCCCAACGCCACCAGGTGGTGCACCGCCATGGCCGCGCCCAGGGCGTGGTCGGACACCACCGACTCCACGACGGCCTGCCGGGGGCCGACCGTCGCCGTGCGCTCGACCAGCACGACCGGCGTGTCGATGGTGCTCAGCCACTCGATCGTCGCGGCCGCGGACGGCGCGGTCAGGCTCGGCGCGGCGATCAGCCCGCACACGTCCTCGTGGTCCAGCAACCGCTCCAACTGCGGCCGGTCGTCGGCGCTCTCGTAGGACGACCCGCGCAGCAGCACCCGTAACCCCTGCGCCGACGCCTCCTCCTCCGCGCCGCGCACCACTTCCGGCCAGTAGTAGTCGAGCGAGGGCACCAGCATGCCCGCGGCGCCCGGCCGGACCGGCTCGGCCGGGACGTCGAACGGCTGCGGCCCGGCCGACGGCGGCGCGGTGGCGGGCAGCGTCGCCCCGCCGTGCACCCGGCGCAGCAGGCCCTCGCCGTCGAGGTGGGCGATGTCGCGGCGCAGCGTCACCGCCGTGACGCCCATCCGCTCGCTGAGGTCGGAGATCCGGACCACGCCGTCGCGGTGCAGCGCCTCCAGGATCGAGGCCCGCCTCCGCGCGGCGAGCGTGCGCGACTCGGAGTTCACGACGCTCCCGTCGCCGGCCCGGCCGGCGCCCCGGCCGCACCGTCCCCCACACGCGCTCTCGTCACCGGACGCCCTCCTGTCGTCGATCTCGCGTCAATTATGTCGTCGGCCCGCCGCGGCACCTCGCGGCGACCGGCCGCGCGTCGTCGCGCGTCGGAAGGCGCCGTTGTGAGGCTTGACACGATCACTCGTGCACGTATTTACTGCTTAACGCACAAAGCGATCAAAAACGAAAGCACCTGTGCCGTTTTTGCTCGAACGCCTTCGGAGCTGAAGGACGACCACATGCCGCCGGAATCCCTCGTGAGGGCAGCCGCACCGCGGACCGCCTGGACCCGCGACGAGTGGGCGGGCACGGCCGACGCCCTCCTGCGCGCGGTGCGCCCGTTCGGCTCGCCCCGCCACGCGCGCGTCACCCTGCCCGGCCCGGCCGGCGGGTACGGGTCCGACGTGGACGGCCTGGAGGGCTTCGCGCGGACGTTCCTGCTGGCCGGGTTCCGGCTGGCGGGCGAGCGCGGCGCGGACCCGGACAACCTGGCCGAGTGGTACGCCGAGGGCATCGCCGCGGGCACCGACCCCGCCTCGCCGGAGCGCTGGGTGCGGCTGGACGAGCACGCGCAGGCCAAGGTCGAAGCCGCCTCGCTGGCCCTGGCGCTGGACCTGACCCGGCCGTGGCTGTGGGACCGGCTGGACGCGGGCGTGCGGGAGCGGGTCGTGGACTACCTCGCGCCGGCCGTGGGCGACCCGACCTACCCGCGGATCAACTGGGTGTGGTTCCGGCTGGTGGCGCAGGCGTTCCTGCGGTCGGTCGGCGGTCCGTGGTCGGCCGACGACGTCGAGGAGGACCTGGCCACCCACGACGGTTTCCTGCGCGAGGACGGCTGGATGGCGGACGGGCACGAGCGCGCGTTCGACCACTACGTCGGCTGGGCGCTGCACGTCTACCCGCAGCTGTGGTCGCGCATGGCCGGGGCCGAGGGCTTCGCCGAACCGCGCCGGGAGCGGGACGCGGCGCTGCTCGACCGCTTCCTGCTCGACGCGGTGCGGCTGGTGGGCGGCGACGGGTCGCCGCTGCTCCAGGGCCGCAGCCTGACCTACCGGTTCGCCGCCGCGGCCCCGTTCTGGGCCGGCGTGCTTGCCGGGGTCCCGTCCACCCCGCCCGGGGTGCTGCGCCGGGCGGCGTCGAGCGTGGTGCGGCACTTCGTGGACCGGGGCGCGCCCGACGACCGCGGCCTGCTGACCCTGGGCTGGCACGGGCCGTGGCCGCGCCTCGCCCAGTCCTACTCGGGACCGGGGTCGCCGTACTGGGCGGTGAAGGGCATGCTCGGCCTGCTGCTGCCCGCCGACCACCCCGTGTGGACGGGCGACGAGCAGCCGCTCCCGATCGAGCGCGGCGACTACGTCGACGTGATCAAGGCCCCGGGCTGGCTGGTCAGCGGCACGGCCGCGGACGGCGTGGTGCGCGTGGTCAACCACGGCACCGACCACGCGGTCCCCGGCGACACCAGGACCGACTCCCCGCTCTACGCCCGCCTCGGCTACTCCACCGCGACCAGCCCGCTGCTGGACGAGCGGAGCTGGGTCGATCCCCGCGACCAGTCCGTCGTGCTGCTCGACGCGGACGGGCGGGCGTCGCACCGGGCCGGCATGGACCTCGGCCCGGTCGAAGTCCTCGACGTCGGCGGCGTGACCGTCGGCCGCGCGTCGTCGTCCGGCGTGGTGCGGTGGGTCGAGCCCGACGAGACCCAGCAGCACCACGGGTCGGGCTGGACGGGCCGCCACCACGACGCCGGGACCGTCACCGTGCACTCGCTGGTCCGCGGCCCGTGGGAGGTCCGGCTGGTCCGCGTGGACGGGGTCGCCCGCGACCGCCCGCCCGCGGCCCTGCGGCTGACCGGCTGGCCCGTCGCGGGCGCGGGCGTCGACGTCCGGTCCACCGACGACCCCGCCGTCGAGGCCGACGACGGCACCCGCTCCACCCTCACCGTCCTGCTGGGACGGACCACCGACTCCGGCGTGTCCGTGCACGAGGACGCCGGCCCGCTGGGACCGGTCGCCGCCGTCCCGTGGGCACGCTGCCCCGTCGTCCCCGGCGAGTGGTGCGCCGTGCTGCTCGAACTGGCGCGCCACCCCGGGCCACCGTCCACCGGGCCGCAGCTCCGGCTCCGGCGCGTCGGGCCGACGACCTGGGTCACCACCCGGTGGCCCGACGGCGCGCAGACCCGCACCGCGCTGTCCTGACCGGCGGGCCGCCCACCCGGCACGGCCCCCACCCCCGCTCTCCCCGTGGCTCGACCAGGAAGTGAAGGACCATGCGACACCGCCGTTCCCGGTGGACCGCCCTCGCGGCCGCCGTCACCGCCCTCTCCCTCACCGCGACCGCGTGCGGTTCCGACGAGCCCGCCGACAGCGGCGGTCCGGTCACCCTCACGATGAGCGCGTGGAGCCTCAACACCACCCCGGAGTTCAAGAAGCTCGCCGAGGCGTTCCACGCGAGCAACCCCGACGTCACGGTGGAGTTCAAGGAGTACGACGCCACCAACTACGACACCCAGCTCACCGCCGACCTGGCCGCCGGCAGCGCGCCCGACGTGTACGTGCTGAAGAACCTCAAGAACTTCATCACCTACCAGTCGGGCGAGCAGCTGCTGGACGTCTCGGACGTCGCGGGCGGCCTCGGCGACGGCGTCAACGGCCTGGGCAACTACAAGGTGGACGGCGCGACGTACGCCGTGCCCTACCGCCAGGACTCCTGGTACCTGTACTACAACAAGGACCTCTTCGCGGCCGCCGGGGTGACGCCGCCCGCCGGGGCGTGGACGTGGGCGGAGTACGAGAAGGCCGCGGCGGACCTGACCGCCGGCCTCAAGGCCGCGGGCTCCCCGGCCAAGGCCGTCTACCAGCACGTCTGGCAGTCCACCGTGCAGGGCCTGGCGCTGGCCCAGACGCCCGGCGCGGACCTGCTCAGCGGTGACTACGGCTACCTCGCGCCGTACTACCGGCGCGCCCTGCAGCTCCAGGACGCCGGTTCGCAGGTGGACTACGGCACGGCCACCACGAACACCCTCCAGTACCAGGCGCAGTTCGGCACGCAGCAGGCCGCGATGATGCTCATGGGCAGCTGGTACGTGGCGACCCTGATCGCGCAGCAGAAGAAGGGCGACGCGCAGGCGTTCCAGTGGGGTTTCGCCCCGGCCCCGCAGCGCGACGCGAGCACGAAGGACAAGCCGGTCACCTTCGGCGACCCCACGGGCCTGGGCGTCAACGCCGCGATCGACGAGGGCAAGGTGGCGGCGGCCAAGAAGTTCCTGGCGTTCGTCTCCGGCGAGGGCGGCGCGACCGCGTTGGCGTCGATCGGCATCACGCCCGCCACCCTGACCGACCCGGTCGTGCAGGCGTACTTCGGCGTGGAGGGCGTGCCGTCCGACGAGCTGTCCCGCTTCTCCTTCACCACGCACGACACCCGCGCGGAGAACCCCGTCTCGCCGCAGACGGCCGCGTTGCAGAACATCCTGCAGGAGACCCACTCCGCGATCATGTCCCGGAGCACGCCGGTGGACGAGGCGCTCAAGCAGGCGGGCGAGCGGGCGCGCAGCGAGGTGCTCGAATCCCGATGACGCCGTGCGGGCCCGGCGCGACGCCGGCCGGGCACGCACCGGTCCACCAGCACACCACCCGACCAGGAGCACAACGCCGATGAGCACCACGACGGTCGGCCGCCCGCGCGGCACCGCGGCGGACCGCGCCAGGCGGTCGCACCGGGCCCGCCGGTCACTGCAGGGCGTGTCGTTCGTCCTGCCGAACTTCCTCGGCTTCGGCCTGCTCACCCTGGGGCCGGTCGTCGCGCTGTTCTACATCTCCTTCACCAACTGGAACGTGTTCGGCACGGCCAAGTGGATCGGGCTGGACAACTTCACCCGGCTGCTCAAGGACGCGAGCTTCCACCGGGCGCTGCTCAACACCCTGTACTACTCCGCGTTCCACATCCCGCTCACGCTCGCCCTCTCGCTCGGGCTGGCGCTGCTGCTCAACCGCAAGCTGCGCGGGGTGGCGTTCTTCCGCACGGCCGCGTTCTTCCCCTACGTGACCTCGATCGTGGCCATCGCGATCGCGTGGAACCTGCTGTTCAGCCGCGACGCCGGGCCGATCAACCAGATCCTCGGCCTGGTCGGGGTCGACGACCCGCCCGGCTGGACCGCGTCGTCGGACTGGGCCATGCCCGCCGTGATCGTCGTCGGCGTCTGGCGCGAGATGGGCTACTACATGCTGCTGTTCCTGGCCGGGTTGCAGACCGTGCCGCCGGAGCTGCACGAGGCCGCCCGCATCGACGGCGCGAACGCCTGGCAACGCTTCCGCAACGTCACCCTGCCCTGCCTGCGCCCCACCACGTTCTTCGTCACCGTGATGCTCACCATCGGCAGCTTCAAGGTCTTCGACCTGATCCTGGTCATGACCAACGGCGGACCCGGCCAGTCCACCCTGGTGCTGTCCCAGTACATCTACCAGAAGGGCCTGGTCGAGAACCGGTTCGGCTACGCCTCGGCCATCTCCGTCGTGCTGTTCCTGCTCTGCATGGCGGTCACCGTCGTGCAGTTCCTCGTCAACCGCAGGAGGAACGCCTGATGGCCGCCCCGAACACCCTCGCCGACGCGACCGTCCCGGACGTCGTCGCGCCCCCGGACCGGCGCGACCGGCGGAGCCCCGCGGCGGGCCGGGTCGTGGGCTACGCCGTCCTGGCGCTGGCGGCGGCCGGGCTGCTGCTGCCGTTCTTCTGGATGGTCTCGTCGTCGTTGAAGACCGACAACGCCGTCTTCGCCATCCCCGTGCGCTGGTTCCCCGACTCGCCGCAGTGGTCGAACTACCTGGAGATCTGGCGCGTCTCCGACCTGGTGGTGTGGTTGAAGAACACCGTCTTCCTGTCGTTCGTGGTGACCGTGCTGCAGCTGTTCACCGGCAGCTTCGCCGCCTACGGGTTCGCCAAGGCCCGCTTCCCCGGCCGTGACCTGCTGTTCCTGCTCTACATCGGCACGATCGCGGTGCCGTGGCAGGCGTACATGATCCCGCAGTTCATCATGATGTCCGAGGTCGGCCTGACCAACACGCTGTGGTCGATCGTCGCGTTGCAGGCGTTCGGCGCGTTCGGCGTGTTCCTCATGCGCCAGTACTACGCGACCATCCCCGACGAGCTGTGCGAGGCCGCGCGCGTGGACGGCCTGAGCGAGTACGGCATCTACTTCCGGATCATGCTGCCGCTGTCGGTGCCCGCGCTGGCCGGCCTGGCCCTGCTGACGTTCGTCACCACCTGGAACGACTACCTCGGCCCGCTGATCTACCTGCGCGACCCCGACCTGTGGACCATCCAGCTCGGCCTCAAGTCGTTCGTCAGCGAGTACAACGCCGAGCACGCGTTGATCATGACCGGCTCGGTGCTGTCCGTGCTGCCCATCGCGGTCGTGTTCCTGCTCGGCCAGCGGTACTTCGTCCAGGGCATCGCCACCAGCGGGATGAAGGGCTGACGACGTGACCCACGAGACCTACGACCGGATCTTCACCACCGCCTACGCCCTGCTGGCCACCGGCGTGCTCGTGGTGCTCGCCGCCGCGCCGTTCCTGGCCGTGCTGCTGTTCACGCCGGTCACGACCAGCTGGCCGCTGCTGGTGCCCACCGCGCCGGTCCTCGGCCCGGCCGTGGCCGCCGCGCACGCCGTGTTCGCCGCCACCGCGCGGGACGGCGGCGCGCCGGTCGTCCGGGGCTTCGGGCGCGCGTGGCGCCGGCACGCCCGCCGGTCCTCGGCCGTGGCCGCCGCCGCTGCCGCCGTGCTGGTGGTGCTGGTCGTGGACGTCCACGCCGCCTGGGGCAGCCCGGTCGGGGCCGTCGCGATCCCGGTGCTGGTCGTGCTCGTCGCGCTCACCGCGGCGACCGCGCTGGTCGCGCTCACCGCCGTGGTCGAGCACCCCGACGTGCCCGTCCGGCGGCTGGCGAAGGCGTGCCTGTTCCTCGCGGTCCGGCGCGCCCACTTCACCGCGGTGTCGCTGGCGGCCCTGTGGGTGCTCGCGGCCGCGGTCGCCGCCCTGCCGGTGCCGGCGCTCGCCCTGCTCACCGGTCCCGCCCTCTACGTCGTGTGGGTGGGCAGCCGCGCGACCCTGCGGCCGCTCGGCCCGCTCGCGGCGCGCTGACCCGCGTCCACCCGTCCCGTCACCCCGTTCCGAGGGAGAAGCATGACCGCGGAAGCACACCGCGCCGCACCGACCACCACCGATCAGCCGGCCGCGGCCTGGGACGCCGCGGTGGCGACCGTCCGGCGCAACATCGCCGACTTCGACGCCTGGTACCCCGACGACACGACCACCGCCGGCGCCTACCGGCCCCGCACCCCGCGCGGCGGTCAACCCGAGGGGGCCAACGCGGGGTGGACGACCGGTTTCTGGCCGGGGATGCTGTGGCTCACCTGGGAGGGGACCGGCGACGAGGACGTGCTGGCGGCCGCCCGTCGCCAGGTCGACAGCTTCGCGGACCGCGTCGAGCGCGGCATCGACCTGGAGACCCACGACCTCGGGTTCCTGTACACGCTGTCGTGCGTGACGCCGTGGCGGCTGCTCGGCGACGACCGGGCGCGGCAGGCCGCGCTGGCGGCCGCCGGGCACCTGATGCGCCGGTTCCTGGAGCCCGCGGGCATCGTGCAGGCGTGGGGCGACCTGGCCGACCCGAGGCAGCGCGGCCGGACCATCATCGACAGCCTGATGAACATGCCGCTGCTGTACTGGGCGGGCGAGGCGACCGGCTCGGGGCACTTCGCCGACGCCGCCGTCCGCCACACCGAGCAGTTGCGGCGGCACATCATCCGGCCGGACGGCACCACGTTCCACACGTTCTACTGGGACGCCGAGACCGGCGAGCCCCTGCGCGGCGCGACCGAGCAGGGCCACCGGGACGGGTCGTGCTGGGCGCGCGGGCAGGCGTGGGGCGTCTACGGGTTCGCGCTGGGCTACCGGCACGCGGGGGAGCCCGCGTTCCTCGACGCGGCCCGGCGGTGCGCGGACCACTTCCTCTCCCGCCTGCCCGACGACCGGGTGGCCTACTGGGACCTCGTGTTCGCCGACGGCAGCGGCGAGGAGCGCGACTCCTCGGCCGCCGCCATCGCGGTGTGCGGGCTGTACGAGCTGGCGGACCACCTGGAGGACCGGGACGCCGCGGTGCGGTACCGGGCCGAGGGGGACGCCATCCTGGCCGCGCTCGCGGCGGGCTACGCGCCCGCGTCCGCCACCCCGGCCGCCCCGTTGCTGCTGCACGGCGTCTACGACAAGCCCAAGAACGTCGGCGTGGACGAGGGCACCCTGTGGGGCGACTACTTCTACCTGGAAGCCCTGTCCCGCCGGTTGCGCGCGGACTGGCGCAGCTACTGGTGAGGCGGGTGACGCACCTCATCGTTTGACCGTGCCGGGCGGCGGAAACCCCCGAAGGGCGTAACCGGTTCCACCTGGAGGCACGATGCACGAGACGGACACGGGGCACCCGGTCGCCAACCCCCGCCGGACCAGGTTGGGCGCGGACTGGACCGCCCGCTCCGCGACCGCGCCCGAGCGGTCGACCCCCGCGCCGAACCCCGCGCCGGGCGAGGGCGAACGCGCCATCGGCTGACCCGCCCCGGCCGCTCACCCCGCGGCACGCCCGACGCGGCCGGCGGCGTGGGCGGCCCCCGCCGATCGCCCCCGCCCGGCGGCTCGCCGTCCCCGCCGTCCGTCAGGTCGAACACCGTCCGACGCCCCGCCGGCGTGGCGCGTCGGGCCGTAGGGTGCGCGCCACGAGGCGATCGTCGGGCCCGCCGAAGGCCGGGGACGTGTGCGCGCCCCGTGTGACCCCGGGGATCGCCCGTCACCACGGCTCGCGCAGGCGTGCCGCGAAGTCCGGGTCCTCGGCGGCCAGCCGCCGTTCGACCTCCCGCAACGCCTTCCGCTCCCGCCGGGTCAGCCGGACGCGTCCCGGCCGGGCCGCCACGAGCCGGTGCCGCGCGCCGATCCCGGCGGTGACCAGACCGGTGGCGAGCGCGGTCGCCATCGCCGGTGTCCGGGCCGCGGACGCGATCAGCAGCCCGACGAGCACGCTCCACAACGGCCACCGCATCCCGACTCCTCCCCGTCGCCCGCTTCGATGCTCGCGCGGCGGCACGGGCGGCGGAAGGGCCGGAGGAGGCCGAAGACGCGGACGGCTGCTTGCCGGACACCGGCAACCGGTTCGACCGTTCACCGCCGTTCCGGCCCTCTCCGGCGGCCGGGGTTGCCAGACTCGTGCGCATGGCGCGAACCAGGCGGGCCTCCACGCCCGAGCACGAGCCGGGGCGGTGGGCGGAGATCGCCGACCGCGCGGCCCGGTACGCCAACGGCGTGCCCACCGACCTCCTCCGCGGCTACCTCGAAGGGCTGGACGAGGTCAGCGCGACCGGGCGGCGGCTGCGCCCGACCCAGTTGCGGGTCCGGCGCGAGGCGGGCGCGCGGGCGGCGGAGCGCGGCGTGCCCCTGCGCGGGGTGATCGACCTGCACCTGAGCGCCACCCGGTTGGCGTGGGCGTCGCTGTCGGGGGTGCGGGACGCGGTCGGCGCGGACGCCGTCCGGACGGCGGGGGAGGCGGTGCTGAAGGCCGCCGACGCCGCCGGGGTCGCCGTCGCCGAGGGCTACGAGGAT
>NZ_JBHYXZ010000206.1:0-12996 GCF_042752395.1 Actinosynnema sp. NPDC059335
CCCGGGGCGGGGGCCGCCCCGCGCATCAACCGCCCGGGGCGGGGGCGGGGGGGGCCCGCGCCCCCGCCACGAGTCGGGTGGGTCAGGCGGCGCTCACGGCCGCCGCGTCGTCGGGCTGCGCCTCGGGCACCTTGGCCGGCGGCACGTGCCGCAGCAGGGTGAGCGCGAGCAGACCCGCCCCGGCCACCAGCACCGCCGCCACGATGCCGGCGACGTTGAGGCCGCTGGTGAACGACTCCCGCGCCGTGGCGATCAACGACTCCGCCGCGGCGCCGGACATGTCCGCGGCCTCGTTCAGCGCGCCCGACAGCGAGTCCGCCGCCTGGGCGGGCAGCCCGGACGGGATCGTGGCGTGGTAGACGGCCGTGCCGATGCTGCCCATCACCGCGATGCCGAGCGAGACGCCCAGGTCGATGGACGTCGAGCTGACCGCCGACGCCGCGCCCTGCTTCTCCGGCGGCGTGGCCGACATCACCAGGTCGGTGGTCAGCGCCATCGTCGGCGCGATGCCCGGGTACAGCAGGTAGAACCCGGTGATCAGCATCGGCAGCCCGGCCACGCTCTCGACCTGGGTCAGCACGATGTAGCCGGCCAGCGAGAACAACGCGCCGACCGCCACCACGTACGCCGGCCGCACCTTGCGCGCCACGATCGGCGAGATCGTGGACACCACCACCAGCATCAGCGCCGCGGGCAGGATCCACAGGCCGGCCGCCAGCGGCGACAACCCGGCCACCTGCTGGAGGTACTGGGTGAACAGCAGGTAGATGCCGCCGAGCGCGATGGCCGACAGCAGCCACACGCCCAGCGCGCCGCTGAACGAGCGGTTGCGGAACAGCCGCATGTCCAGCAGCGGCGTGTCCAGGCTGAGCTGCCGGCGGACGAAGATGACGCCGAAGACGATGCCGACGATCGTCGTCACCACCGCGGGCACGGTCAGGCCCGACTTGGCGTAGTCCTTGACGCCGTACACGAACGGCACCAGCGCGAGCATGGACAGCAGCACGCTGAGCATGTCGGGCATCCGCTGCCCGGACGCGTTCGGGGCCTTGTACTCCGGCACCAGCAGCGGCGCGAGGATGATGACCAGCGCCATGACCGGCACGCCGATCAGCAGCGCCGCGCCCCACCAGAACGCCTCCAGCAGCAGACCGCCGAGCAGCGGGCCGACCGCGACGCCGACCGACACCGAGGCGGCCCACATGCCGACCGCCGTGGCCCGCTGCCGCGGGTCGCGGAACATGTTGGGCACGAGCGACAACGTCGACGGCATCACGGCCGCCGCGCCGACGCCCATGAACGCCCGCGCGGCGATCAGCAGCCCGATGTTCGGCGCGAACGCCGCGATCACCGAGCCGATGCCGAACAGGACCGCGCCGAGCAGCAGGATCTTCCGGCGGCCGACCCGGTCGCCGATGGTGCCCATGGCCACCAGGAGCCCGGCCATGGCGAACCCGTACACGTCGTTGACCCACAGGAGCTGGTCACTGCTCGGGCGCAGGTCGGCGGCGATGTGCGGAGTCGCCAGGAACAGCACGGTCTGGGCCACGAACAGCAGAGCGGTCGGCAGCAGCAGGACTATGAGTCCGAGCCATTCCCTGGTCCCGGCCCGGTCACCGACTTCGACAGACATGGTGTTTCTTTCCCCTTGCTCGAACCGCGCGGGCGGCAGCCGCTCGGGCGTGACCGCTCTGGCGGTGATCCGCCCATTCGGAATCCCACGGTGTCGGGAGCCGCTCCAGGAACGGTCCAGATCGACTTCGGGTTGCTTTCGGGTACGGTTTGACCGTGCGTTTCGGGGTGCTGGGGCCGCTCATGGCGTGGACGTCCGACGACCGCCCCGTCCGCGTTCCCGAGCTCAAGGTCAGGTCGCTGCTCGCGCAGCTGGCCGTCGACGCGGGCCGGGTGGTGCCCGCCGACCGGCTGATCGACCGCCTGTGGGACGGCCGGCTGCCCGCGAACCCCTCCGGCGCGTTGCAGACCCGGGTGTCCCAGCTCCGCGCCGCGCTGGACGAGGCCGAGCCCGGCGCGCGGCGGCTCGTCGTCTCCCGCCCGCCCGGCTACGTGCTCGACGTGCCGCCGGACGCGGTGGACGCCGGGCGGTTCGAGGCGCTGCTGGCGCAGGCCGCCGCGGCCGGCGACCCGCGGACCCGGGTGGCCGTGCTGGAGGACGCCCTGGCGCTGTGGCGCGGCCCGGTGCTCGCCGACTTCGCCGACGAGGAGTTCGCCCGGGAGGTCACGGCCCGGCTGGTCGAGCTGCGCCTCACCGCGTGGGAGCAGCGGGCCGAGGCCCGGCTGGAGTTCGGCGAGCCGGGCGTGCTGGCCGACGAGCTGGGCGACCTGGTGGCCCGCCACCCGCTGCGCGAACGCCTCCGCGCCGCCCACCTGCGCGCCCTCTACCAGGCGGGGCGGCAGGGCGAGGCGCTGGCGGGCTACCGCGACCTGCGGGCCCGGCTGGTCGCGGAGCTGGGTGTCGAACCGGGGCCGCGGCTGGTCGCGCTGCACCGGGCGATGCTGGAGCAGGACCCGTCGCTCGCCGGCGCGGTGGAGCCGCCCACGAACCTGCCGCACCTGCTCGGCGACCTGGTCGGCCGGGACGCCGACGTGGACGAGGTGCGGCGGCTGCTCGCGGCGGACCGGCTCGTCACCCTCACCGGTCCGGGCGGGGTGGGCAAGACCCGGCTGGCGCTGGCCGTGGCCCGGCAGCTCGTCGGCGGGTTCCGGGACGGCACGTGGCTGGTCGAGCTGGCCGCGTTACCCGCGGGCGCGTCGCCGGACGAGGTGGCCGCGCTGGTCGCGGCGAGCGTCGGCATCCGCGACGGCGTGGTCACGGACCTGGCGGGCCGGCTCGCCGAGGCGTTGCGCGCCAAGCGGATGCTGCTCGTGCTCGACAACTGCGAACACCTCGCGCCCGCCGCGGCCGAGCTGGCCGCCGGGCTGCTGCGCGCCGCGCCCGACCTGCGGGTGCTGGCCACCAGCCAACGCCCGCTGGGCGTCGCCGGCGAGCTGCTGTGGGCGGTGCCCACCCTGGCCCAGCCCAGCGCCGTCGAGCTGTTCGTGGCCCGCGCGGCGGCCGGCACGCCGGGCTTCGCCCTCGACGCGGACAACGCCGACGCCGTCGCGGCCCTCTGCCGCCGGCTCGACGGCATCCCGCTGGCCCTGGAACTCGCCGCGACCCGGGTCCGCGCGTGGGGCGTGCACGAGGTCCTGGCCCGGCTGGACGACCGGTTCCGCGTGCTCACCGCCGGGCACAGCGGCGCGCCCGCCCGGCAGCGGACCCTGCGGGCGGTGCTCGACTGGAGCTGGGAGCTGCTCACCGACGCCGAGCGGACCGTGCTGCGCCGGCTGTCCGTGCACGTGGACGGGTGGACGTTGAGCGCGGCCGAGGACGTGGCCGGCGGCGACGACCTCGACGTGCCGGACGTGCTGGCCCGGCTCGTCGACCGCTCGCTGGTCACCGTCACCCCCACCGACCCGCCCCGGTACCGGCTGCTGGAGTCGGTCGCCGAGTACTCCTCGGCGAAGCTGCGCGAGGCGGGCGAGGTCGCCGTGATCGGGCTGCGGCACCGGGAGCACTACGCGCGGCTGGCCGCGACCGCCGACCCGCACCTGCGCGGACCGGGGCAGCGGCGGTGGCTGCGCCTGCTCGACGCCGAGGCCGCCAACCTGCGGGCCGCGATCGACCACGCCGTCCACCACGGCGAGGCGTTGCCGCTGGTCGAGTCGCTGGCCTGGTACTGGGTGCTGCGCGGCCGGCTCGGCGAGGGGCGGCGGGCGCTGACCGCGGCGCTGGCCGGCGGCGGCCCGGCGGACGTCGCGGGCACGGTCCGGGTGTGGCAGACCGCGTTCAACCTGCTCATGGGCGTCGCCTCGCGGGTCGCGCCGCCGCCCGCGACCCGGCCCACCGACCCGGCCGCCGCGGTCCGGCGGGCGCGGGCCGAGTGGTTCCTCGGGTTCATCGGCCTGGGCATCGGCGAGCTGAGCATCGGCCACGACCTCGTCGCCGGGGCGCTGGCCGTGTTCGAGGACCACGGCGACCGGTGGGGCGAGGCCGCCGCCCACGGCACGCTCACCCGCTACGCGCTGGCGCGCAGCGACCTGGACGCGATGGCCCGGCACGGCGAGGTCGGCATGGCCCTGTTCACCGAGGTGGGCGACCGGTGGGGGCAGCTGCACGTGACGTTCGGCCTGGGCACGCACGCCGAGGTCGTCGGCGACTACGAGCGCGCCGCCGAACTGCACCGCGACGGCCTGCGGATCGCCGAGGAGCTGGGCCTGAGCACCGAGGTGTCGGACAAGCTGTCCTCCCTCGGCCGGATCGCGCTGCTCACCGGCGACCACGAGCAGGCCGACGAGCTGCACGAGTGCGCCCGCGCGCAGGCCGTCGCGCAGGGCTACACGATCGGCGAGGAGTTCGCCGAGCTGGGCCTGGCGCTGGGCGCGCGGCGGCAGGGGCGGTTCGACGAGGCCGAGGCGCTGCTGCGCAAGTGGCTGGTGCACGACCAGCGGCTGGAGTCCCACATCGCGGTCGCGCTCATCATCGCCGAGCTGGGGTTCATCGCCGAGCTGCGCGGCGACGCCGAGGCCGCCTGCGCCCTGCACCGCGAAGGGCTGGCGACGGCGCGCAAGGCGGGCGACCCGCGCGCGGTGGCGCTGGCGTTCGAAGGGCTCTCCGGGTCGCACGCCCTGTGCGGCGACCACGAGCAGGCGGCCCGGCTGCTCGGCGCGGCCGCCGCCCTGCGGGAACGGGCCGGCGCGCCGCTGCCGGCCGGCGAGCGCGGCGACGTGGACCGGATCACCACCGCCATCCGCGCCGCCCTGGGCGACGACGCGTTCACCGCGTCCTTCGAACGGGGCCGCCTGCACGGCGCGTCGGAATTCGACCCCACCGCCGCCTGACCGTCCCGCCCCACCGCCGCCGCCGCGCACGCTGTCCCGGCCCGCCGCCCACAGCTTCACCCCCGCCGGCCCTTGACGCCGCGCGTTCGCCGTCATGCGGCCCTCCACGGCCCGCCCTACGGTGAATCGCATGGATGATCGGTGGCACTACCTGGCGGTGCTCGTCGCCTGCCTGCTGCTGACCGCGCCGCTGGAGCGCCTGGGCGCGGGCGTGTACCGGCGGCTCGACGCGGTGGCCCGGACGCTGCTGCCCGTGGTCGCGGTGTTCGGCGCGTGGGACCTCGTGGCCATCGCGCGCGGCCACTGGACGTTCAGCGCGAAGTTCACCCTGGGGCTGGTGCTGCCGGGCGGGATGCCGGTGGAGGAGCTGCTGTTCTTCCTGGTGATCCCGCTGTGCGCGCTGCTGACCTACGAGGCGGTGCGGGTCGTCCCGGCGCCACGACCGGAGGACGCGCGGTGGGTCCGGAGTACCTGATCGCGGCCGTGGCGTCGGTGGCGCTGACGGTCGTCGCCGAACTGCTCGTGCTGCGCACCGGCCTGTTCCGCCGCCGGGCCTACTGGCTCACCATGGCCGTCCTGTTCGCCTTCCAGGTGCCGGTCGACGGGTGGCTGACCAAGCTGAGCGACCCGATCGTCCTCTACGCCCCGGCCGCCATCAGCGGCCTGCGCGTCCCCTGGGACATCCCGGTCGAGGACTACCTGTTCGGCTTCTCCCTGCTCACCACGACCCTGCTGCTCTGGGAACGCCACCGCCGCGCCGACCGCCCGACCTGACCGCCCGCGGGTCGGCTCACGTCGGCGTGGGCGGCTCCGGCGTGGGCGGCACGGGCGGCTCGGTGCCCGGACTGGGCTCCGCCGGGGGCTGGGGCACGGGCTCGGGCACCGGCACGGGCCGCGGCTCGGGCGGCTGGGGCTGGACCATGGCGACCTCCTTCCCCACCCGACTACCCACCTTCCCCCGCCCCCACTCCCGCGTGTCCTACGTTCAGCACGCGCGTGTCCTACCTCCAGAACGCGTGAGTCCTACGTCCAGGACCCCTGAATTCAACGCTCAGGACGCGGTCGTCGGGTCCATCGCGTCACGCGGGGCGGGGGAGAGGTTCGGCAGGACCTGGTCGCCGAACAGCCGGATCGTGTCCAGCACGGCCTGGTGCGGCAGCCCGCCGATGTCGACCATCACGAGCTGCGCGTCCAGGCACAGCAGCTCGGTCAGCCGGTTCAGCCGCTCGGTCACCTCCGCCGGGTCGCCGCACACCGCCGCGCCCTCCATCAACGCGTCGACGTCCACCGCGCCGTCACCCCGCCACGGGTCGGCGAACTCGGCGTACGCGGTCAGGTGCGGTCGCCACGTGGCCCGCGCCTCGGCCGCCGTCGGCGCCACGAACACGTGGCTCGGCAACGCCACCCGCCCGCCCCCGCCCATCGCCTCCCGGTAACGCCGCACCACCGACCGGTGCGTGCTGGGGTCGCGCAACGTGCTGGGCAGCATCAACGGCAGCCCCAGCTCCACCGCCAGGTCCGCCGACACCGCCGACGCGCTGCCGATCCACACCGACGGCCTCGGCTGCTGCACGGGCCGCGGCCGGGTCGTCACGTCCACCAGCGGGCTGCGGTACCTGCCCTCCCACGTGACGTGCCGCTCCTCCAGCAGCCGCAGCAGCAGCCGCAGGTTCTCGTCGAACCGCGCCCGCAGGTCGTCCTGCACGCCGAACGCCACGTCGGTGCGCTGCGACACGCCCCGTGCCACGATCAGCTCCGCCCGCCCGCGCGACAGCACGTCCAGCGTGGCCAGGTTCTCCGCCACCCGCACCGGGTCGTGGTGCGCCAGCAGCGTCACGCCGGTGGACAGCCGCAACCTCGACGTGCGCTCCGCGATCGTGGCCAGCAGCAGCTCCGGCGCGGACACGATGTACCGGGTGAAGTGGTGCTCGCCGATCGCCACCCCGGCGAACCCCGCCTCCTCGGCCACGACGGCCTGCTCGACGATCGCCCGCAACCGGTCGCACTCGGTCACCGCCCGACCGGTGCGCGGGTTGGGCAGGTGATCGCCCAGGATCAGCAGATACACGTCCATCCGACAATCTTGCCCCGTGCGACTACGGTGGCAGCGTCAAGCCCCAGGTCCGACGTCAGGAGCGTGCCCGTGACCGCAGTGTCCGTGACCGACAACCCCGACCAGTCCCGCTACGAGGTCCGCCTGGACGGCGAGCTGGGCGGCTTCGCCGAGTACACCTCGGCGGACGGCGTGGTGACGTTCACCCACACCGAGGTGGCCATCGAGGGCAAAGGGCTGGGCAGCACCCTCGTCCGGCACGCGCTGGAGGACGTCCGCGCCCGCGGCCTCGCCGTGGTGCCGCAGTGCCCGTTCGTGCGCGGCTACCTGGAGAAGCACCCCGAACTCGCCGAGGTTACCGACAAGTAGTATCCGGGGATGGAGTGGACCCAACCCGGAGTCTTCGAGGTCGCGCCCGGCGTGCACCGGATCCCGCTGCCGCTGCCCAACGACGGGCTGCACACCGTCAACGTGTACGCGGTCGACGACGGCGACGGCGTCGTCCTGATCGACTCGGGCTGGGCCCTCGACGCGGGCGAGACCGCGTTGGAGGCGGCGCTGGGCGCGCTCGGGCACGGCTTCGAGGACGTCCACCGCTTCCTGGTCACCCACGTCCACCGCGACCACTACACGATGGCCGTGGCGCTGCGCCGCCGGTTCGGCACGAAGGTCGCGCTGGGCGCGGGCGAGCAGCCGTCGCTGGCCAGGATCACCGCCCGCAGCCGTGACGGCCAGCTCCACGGCCTGGTCACGTGGGGCGCGCGGCACCTGGCCGAGCGGTGGCGCGCGGTGGTCGCGGCGGTCGGCGAGGCCGAGCTGCGCGACTACGAGGAGCCCGACGAGTGGCTCCACGCGGGCGACCTGGCCCTGGAGAAGCGGGTGCTGCGGGTCCTGCCGACCCCCGGCCACACCCGCGGTCACGTGGTGTTCCTGGACCTCGACTCGTCGCTGCTGTTCGCCGGCGACCACGTGCTGCCGCACATCACCCCGTCGCTCGGCTTCGAACCGGCCCGCCCGGCCCTGCCGCTCGGCGACTACCTCGACTCGCTGCGCCTGGTCCGCGACCACCCGGACCTGCGCCTGCTGCCCGCCCACGGGCCCGTCACCGAGTCGAGCCACGCCCGGGTGGACGAGCTGCTCGCCCACCACGAGGACCGCCTGGCGGCCACGCTGGACGCCGTCCGGGCCGGCACCGGCACCGCCTTCGAGACGGCCCGCGCGCTCGGCTGGACGCGGCGCGCCCGCCGGTTCGACGAGCTGGACCTGTTCAACCAGGTGCTCGCCACCGGCGAGACGGCCGCGCACCTCGACGTGCTCGTCCACCGGGGCCTGCTCGTCACCGACGAGGACGGCGGCGTGGTGCGCTACTCGGTCGCCTGAGGCACGCGCCTAGCGGGGCAGCTTCACCACGGTCACGAAGAAGTCGTCGATCTGCCGCACGACCTCGATGAACCGGTCGAAGTCCACCGGCTTGGTGACGTAGGCGTTGGCGTGCAGGTTGTAGCTGCGCAGGATGTCCTCCTCCGCCTCCGACGTGGTGAGCACCACCACGGGGATGGGGCGCAGCGTCTCGTCCGCCTTGATCTCGGCCAGCACCTCGCGGCCGTCCATCTTCGGCAGGTTCAGGTCCAGCAGGATCAGCCCCGGCCGCGGCGCGTCCGCGTACTGGCCCTGGCGGCGCAGGAACTCCAGCGCCTCGACGCCGTCGCGCACCACGTGGAGCTGGTTGCGGATCTTGTGGTGCTCGAACGCCTCCTGCGTCATCAACGCGTCGCCCGGGTCGTCCTCGACCAGCAGGACGTCGATCACGTTCAGCGGGTTGCTCATTGCTCGTCGTCCTCTACTGCCGGCAGCGTGAACCTGAAGGTGGTGCCCGTGGCGCTCTCGGTGTCCAACCAGATCGTGCCACCGTGGTACTCGATGATCTTCCGGCACATGGCGAGGCCGATCCCGGTGCCGGGGTAGTCGTCCTTGTGGTGCAGGCGCTGGAAGATCACGAAGATGCGCTCAGCGTACTCGGGGTCGATCCCGATGCCGTTGTCGCTGACCGTGAAGGTCCAGAACGCGCCCGTGCGCTCCACGTCGACGCGCACGTGCGGCGGCTCCTCGCCGTGGAACTTCAGCGCGTTGCTGATCAGGTTGCCGAACACGCCGCCGAGCAGCGACTCCTCGCCGCGCACCGTCGGCAGGTCCGCGACCTCGACCGTGGCCTTCGTCCGCTCGATGACCTCGGAGTGGTTGTCCAGCACCTGCGCGACCAGCTCGTCGCAGTCGACCAGCGTCTGCTCGCGGGTGAGCCTGCCCACCCGCGAGAACGCCAGCAGGTCGTTGATCAGCACCTGCATCCGCTTCGCGCCGTCCACCGCGAACCGGAGGTACTGCTCGCCGCGGTCGTCGAGCTGGCCGGAGTAGCGCCGTTCCAGCAGCTGGCAGAAGCTCGCCACCTTCCGCAGCGGCTCCTGCAGGTCGTGCGAGGCCACGTACGCGAACTGCTCCAGCTCGCCGTTGGACCGCCGCAGCTCCTCCACGTCGGCGAGGATGCGGGTCCGCATGGCCTCGACGTCCTGGCCGAGCATCACCGTCTCCCGCGGCCCGCCGGCCTCGACCTTGTGCTCGAAGTCCCCCGACGACACCTGCCGCACGTCGTCGGCCAGCCCGGTCAGCGGCGCGATCACGATCCGGTACAGCATCACCGCCACCCCGGAGATGATCAGCACCAGCAGCAGTCCCAGGCCGATGACCAGCCACAACGACTGCCTGGCCACCTCGTCCAGGTCCGCTCTCGCGGCGACCGACGCCTGGTCGACCTTGGTCTGCAACGCCGCCAGCCCCGTGCGGGCCCGGTCGAACAGCGCCTTGCCGCGCTCGGCGTCGGCGAGCGTGGTCTGCGGGTTTCCCGACACGTACACCAGGTCGACCAGCGGCTCGGCGTAGCTCTGCCGCCAGTCGTCCGCGAGCCGCTGGACCGCGTCGAGGTCGGCGACCAGGTCGGCCCGCCGCGCCGCGGACAGCAGCGACCGGGTCGTCTCCACCGCGTCGTGCTCGGCCTGCCGGCCCTCGGTGTAGGGGGTCAGGAAGTTCTGGTTGGCGGTGAGCACGTACCCGCGCACACCGGTCTCCTGGTTGGCCAGCGCGGTCTCGATCTGGAGCACGTGCCGCCGGGCCGGGTCGATCCGGTCGAGCAGTTCGACGCGGGCGGCGGTCATGCCCCTCAGCGCGACCACGAGGCTGCCGATGGCGGCCGCGCACACCACCATCAGCACCACCACGGCGGCGATCAGCAGCCGGCTCGCCGGCCAGCGCGTGCGGATGTCCATCAGTCGCGTTCCGAGATCAGCAGCACGGCCATGTCGTCGTCCAGTTCCCCGCCGTTGAGTTCCTTCACCCTGCTGATCAGGCCGTCCAGCAGCGTCGCCGGCGTGCGCGTCCAGTCCGGCCGCTCCCGGGTGATCTCGCCGATCAGGTCGATCAGCCGCTCCGAGCCGAGCCGTTCGGTGTCGCCGTGCACGCGGCCCTCGACCAGGCCGTCGGTGTAGAGCAGCATCGCCCAGCCCGGCGGCAGCGGCACGTCCAGGCCGCTCCACGTGCTGTCCGGCAGCACGCCCAGCGGCAGCCCGGCCCGGTCGCGCGGCAGCTCCACCACGCGGTCGCCGACCAGCAGCATCGGCTCCGGGTGCCCGGCCAGGTAGACCCGCGCCCACCGGCGGTCCGGCGAGATCGTCACCATGCACGCCGTGGTGAACAGGCCGGGCTGGTGGCGCTCGTGCTCCAGGATCTCGTGCAGCGTGCGCAGCACCCGTGACGGCTCCTGGTCGGCCAGCACCAGCGCCCGCCACGCGATGCGCAGGAACACGCCGATCGCGGCCTCGTCCGGCCCGTGCCCGCACACGTCGCCGATCAGCACCTGCAACGTGCCGTCGGCGGTGCGGACGGCGTCGTAGAAGTCACCGCCCAGCAGCATCCGGCTGCCGCCCGGCCGGTAGCGGACCTGCCAGCCGATGTCGTCGCCGCGCATGATCGGCGACGGCAGCAGGCCGCGTTCCAGGCGGGTCTTCTCCGCCGCCAGCAGCTGCTCGTCGCGCAGTTGCCGCTGGGTCTCCTCGGCCTGCTTGCGGCCGACCGCGTAGCGGATGCTGCGGGCCAGGCCCACGCCGTCCACCTGGCCCTTGACCAGGTAGTCCTCCGCGCCCGCGGCCACCGCCCTGGTGCCCTGGTGCTCGTCGTTCAGGCCGGTGAGCACGATGATCGCCACCGGGGCCGGGTGGGCGAGCAGCCGGGTCAGCCCGTCCAGGCCGGTCGTGTCGGGCAGGCCCAGGTCCAGCAGCACGCAGTCGGCCTTGGCCAGCAGGCCCTCGGCCTCCCGCAGGGTCCGCGCGCGGTGCAGCTCGACGTCCGCCTCGACCTCGTCCAGGAGGGCTTCGACCAGCACGGCGTCGCCCTCGTCGTCTTCGACGAGGAGCACGTTGATCCGATCGGCCGCGGTCCGCGGTGCGGGAAGCCCTGCCACGGGGGAGGAGATTAGTCGAACTGGATCAGACCGGGGCGACGGTGGTCCGGTGGGTCGCCGCGGTGGCGTGGGGTGGGCCGCGGTGACGGCCCCCGTCGCCATGACCGAAGATCCTGCCGTGACGTTCTCCCAGATGGTGGCGTTGACCACCCGCCTGCCCCGGCGCGGTCGCGGGTTCTGGTACTCCGTGGCGATCGACCTGCTGTGGCCGCTGGTGGTGCTGTTCGTCCGGATGCGGATGGCCGGCCGGACCAACATCCCGCGCGAGGGGGCCGTGCTGCTCGCGTCCAACCACCTGTCGTTCGCCGACCCGGTGACGCTGACCGCGTTCGCCCTGGCGTCCGGCCGGGTGCCCCGCTACCTGGCCAAGGCGAGCCTGTGGCGGGCCCCGGTCATCGGATGGGTGATGTCGTCCGGTCGGCACATCCCGGTCGACCGCGGCAGCGTGCGCGCCGGGCGGGCGCTGGACGGCGCGCGGACGTCGCTGGACGCGGGGGAGTGCGTGATCGTCTACCCGGAGGGCACGTTCACCAACGACCCGGACGGCTGGCCCATGCGCGGCAAGAACGGGGTCGCCCGGTTGGCGTTGACGACCCGCACGCCCGTCGTGCCGGTGGCCCAGTGGGGCACCCGTGAGCTGCTGCCGCCGGGCAGCTTCCTGCCCCGGCCGTGGCGGAAGGTGTCGGTGGTGGCGGGGCGCGAGGTGGACCTGTCCGACCTGTACGGGCTGGAGCCGACCAAGGCCGTGCTGGACGAGGCGACGGCGCGGATCATGGGCGCGGTGACGACGTTGCTGACGGAGGTGCGCGAGCTGCCCCACCCCGGCGGCCGGTGAGGTCAGCGGGTCTTCGCGCGTTCGCGCTCCCACCGCAGGTACTGGCCCGCGACGGTGGACACGCTGGTCAGCAGCCAGACCGCCACGCCGGCGTCGTCGGTGACGCCGATCACCGGCAGCAGTTCGGGCAGCAGGTCGATCGGCGAGACCAGGTAGACCACGGCGAACGCCCAGGTGGCGAGCGTGCTGGTGGGCAGGCCGTACGCCTTGCGCTCGCGCAGGAGCCGGGGCAGCGCCTTGGCGCGGTCGACGACGTTGCCGACGGGGCGCGGTTCGCCCTTGCGCTCCCACCGGCGGCGTCGGCGCACCGCCCAGAGCACGCCGGCGGCCACGCCGAGCACGACCAGGCCGGAGCCGGCGACGGCCGGCGGCAGGCCGATCAGGTCGTCGTCGCGCCACAGCAGCGTGCTCAGCCCGACGAGGGTCAGCACCACGCTGAGGAAGATCACGCCTCCATGGTAGTGGCGGCGGGGCGTTCCCGCGGGTGGAGCGGTGGGCGGCCGTCCGGTCGCCGCTCAGGCGGCGTCCACTGTGGACTGGCGGCGTCCCGGGCGTTGAATTCGGGGGTCCCGGGCGTTGGACTCACGGGACCTGAGCGTTGGACTCACGCGTTCCGAACGTAGGACACGCGCGTTCCGAACGTAGGACACGCGCGTTCTGGGGGTTGGACACGCGGGCCGGGGGCCGCGGCGGGTGGAGGCC
>NZ_JBHYXZ010000207.1:0-12897 GCF_042752395.1 Actinosynnema sp. NPDC059335
GCTGCCGGGCGGCCCCCCACCCCCCGCCGCCCCCCGCCGCCGCCGGGGGGGGTCACCCCCCGCGGGCCGCCCCCCCATCGACTGGGGGGAGGGCAATGGAGGTGGGGCCGCCCCCTACCGGGCGGACCCGTCTCCGGTGGAGAAGGGGACGAGGGCGGCCGGCGTTCCGCCGCCGCGGGCTGGATGCCCCTTGCACGCCGGCCTGCCCTCGTCGTCCAGGGAGAGCAGCGGATGTTCCGCTGTCTGGTCCAACCTCGCTCACCGGGGTTCGCCCTGTGTGGTTGATCGGACACGCTTAGCGTAAGAATGCGGCTACAGGACGACTGGAGCCCGACTGAAGTGACCCCCTAGGCTCCGTCCCGGGGCTCAACCCTTCGGCGAAGGATCGGTCGGTGGCAGACGGCGGCGGCGGGCGCTTGCGGTTCGAGGTGCTCGGCATGCTCCGGGCGGTGCGCGGCGGCGGGGAGGTGGACCTCGGCGCCGCCAAGCAGCGCGCCGTGCTGGCGGTGTTGCTGCTGGCCCGCAACGCGCCGGTCGGCCGGGACCAGATCATCGAGGCGGTGTGGGGCGACAACACCCCCACCAGCGCGGTCAACCTCGTGCAGACCTACGTGGCCGGGTTGCGCCGCGCGCTGGAGCCGAGCCGCGCCCGCCGCGCCCCGGCCGAGCTGCTGACCTCGGTCGGCGACGGCTACCTGCTGCGGGTCGAGCCGAACGCGGTCGACCTGGACGAGTTCGAGCGCGGTGTCGCGGCGGCGGCCCGCCTGCGCGCGGCCGGCGACCTGGTCGCGGCGGCCACCGCCCTGGACGACGCCCTCGGCCTGTGGCGCGGCGAGCCGCTGGGCGGTGTGGTCGGCCTGTTCGCCGAGGTCGAGCGGGGCCGGCTGGTCGAACGCCGGGTCGCGGCGCTGGAGGAGCGGGCGGAGCTGATGCTGCTCACCGGGCGCGGCGCGGAGCTGGTGCCGTCGTTGACCGCCCTGGTGGGCGAGCACCCGCTGCGCGAGCGAGGGCACGGCCTGCTGATGCGGGCACTGTGCCAGGCGGGCAGGCAGGCCGAGGCGCTGGCCGTCTACCGCGAGGCCCGCCGGGTGCTGATCGAGGAGCTGGGCGTGGAGCCCGGTCCGGAGCTGCGCAAGCTCCAGCAGGCCGTGCTGGCGGGGGAGAACCCCGAGCCGGAGCCGCCGACCCGGCCGATCGAGCTGCGGCCGGCGGCGGCGGAACCCGCCCCGGCGATCACGCCCGCGCAGCTCCCGCGCGCCTCGGCGTCGCTGATCGGCCGCGACGAGGAGCTGAAGCGGCTGGACGGCCTGCTGGCCTCGCACCCCGAGGGCGGGCTGGTGCTGGTCGTGACGGGACCGGCGGGGGTCGGCAAGACCGCGCTCGCCCTGCACTGGGCGCAACGCGTGCGCGAGGACTTCCCGGACGGCCAGATGTACGTCGACCTGCACGGCTACGACCCGAACCAGGAACCCCTGGGCGCGGGCGAGGTGCTGAGCCGGTTCCTGCGCACGCTGGGCGTCCCGTCGCCGGACATCCCGGTGACGGTCGAGGAGCGGTCGGCGTTGTTCCGCACGCTCATCGCGGACCGGCGCATGGTCGTGATGCTGGACAACGCCCGCGGCTCGACCGAGCTGCTGCCGCTGCTGCCCGGCCCGCCGTCGTGCGTGCTGGTGACGTCGCGCCGGCGGCTGGTCGGGCTGGTCGCGCACGCCGAGGCGCGGCTGGTCGAGCTGGACATGCTGGACCTGGACGCGTCGATGGCCGTGGTGGGCCGGATCGCGGGGCGTGCCGGCGAGGAGACCGCGGCGCTGCGCCGGCTCGCGGTGCTGTGCGACGGGCTGCCGCTGGCGCTGCGGATCGCGGCGGCCCGGCTGGCGGTCGCGCCCGCGCTGCGGGTGGCGGAACTCGTGGCCGAGCTGGACGACGAGCACGGCCGGCTGGCCGCGTTGGGCCTGGAGGACGAGGACTCGACGGTGCGGGCGGCGCTGGACGCGTCCCGGCGGGCGTTGTCGCCGCTGCCCGCGCGGCTGCTGGCGCTGCTGGGCCTGCACCCCGGCCCGGACGTGACGGCGTTCGTGGCGGCGGCCATGGCGCGGGTGCGGGTGGGCGAGGCGCAGCGCGCCCTGGACGCGTTGACGGCGGCGAACCTGCTGTCGGTCAACGAGCCGGGTCGCTACGGCGCGCACGACCTGGTCCGGGTCTACATGCGGACGCTGGCCGCCGAGCTGCCGCCCGCCGAGCGGCACGAGGCGACGAGCCGGATGCTCGACTTCTACCTGCACTGCGCGGACCTGGCCGACGGGCGGCTGCCGGTGGGGCGCGGCAGCGTGCGGGTCGCGCCGGAGCACGTGCCGGCCGAGACGCCGAAGCTGTCCGGCTCGGCCGAGGCGATCGCGTGGCTGGACGCCGAGCAGGGCAACATCATCGCCGCCGCCGAGCTGGCCGCCGCCCCCGGGTCCGACCCGAAGTGGCTGGTGCACGCCTGGCAGTTGCCGTACACGCTGTCGCGGTTCTTCTGGCTGCGGGCGGACCGGACGACGTGGTTGCGCACCACCGAGGCCGCGCTGGAGGCGGCCACCACCCTCGGCGACCCCGAGGCGAGGTTCGTGATGCTGTTCAACCTGGGCATCGCGCTGGCGCAGTTCCAGCGGATGGACGAGTCCCTGGCCCGGCACCGCGAGGCGTTGGAGGTGGCGCGGGCGTCCGGGGACGTCAACGCGCAGGCCCGGGCGCTGACCACGGTCGCGGACATGCTCCAGGGGCTCGGCCGGGTCGACGAGTCGGAAGCCTCGTACCGGGAGGCGCTGGAGGTCAGCCGGGCGGCCGGGTCGCGGTGGGCCGAGGCGAACGCCCACCACAACCTCGGGCTGCTGCACCTCGCGTCACGCCGCTACAACGAGGCGAAGAACCGGCTGAGCGCGGCGGTGACGATGTACCGCGAGGTCGGCGAGCAGTGCGGCGAGTCGGCCTGCCACACCGACCTGGCGATGGTGCTGCTGGAGTCGGGGGAGGGCGCGGAGGCCGTCGCGTCGGCGCGCACGGCGCTGTCGGTGGCGTCCGCCGCCGCGAGCCCGTACCACCAGGCGATGGCCCACGACCGGCTGGCGACCGTGTTCGACCGGCAGGAGCTGCCCGGCGCGGTGGCCCACTGGCAGCGTGCGCTGGCGTTGTTCACCGAGCTGGGCGCGCCGGAGGCGGACCAGGTCCGGGAACGGCTGGCCCGCGCCCGCGCCACCACGGCCGTCCGACCGCCCCACACCCCGGCCGCCGGCACGTGATCGGTTGAGTGGTCTGGACCTATTGACACAGAGGTCTAGACCTATTTACGGTTCGGGAGCTGCGTCGTGGCCGCCGCCTCGTGCAGGAGGTGCCGTTAGTGCGCAAGAGAAGCAGGTTGTCGCCGCTCGTGGCGTTGCTCGCCGCGGTGGCCGGGGTCGTCGTCGCCGTGGCGGCCCCCTCGTCGTCCAACGCCGCCGCCGCAGGCCAGGAGTGCCGCCCCGACGGCCTCTACCAGACCCCCGGCGTCGCCGTCCCGTACTGCTCCGTCTACGACGCCGACGGCCGGGAGTCGCTGGGCGCGAACCACTCCCGTCGCGTCATCGGCTACTTCACCAGTTGGCGCACGGGCCGCAACGGCGCGCCCGCGTACCTGGCGTCCGACATCCCGTGGGGCAAGGTCACGCACCTGAACTACGCGTTCGCGCACATCGACGCGCAGAACAGGGTCTCGGTCGGCCCCGACGGCCCCGACAACGCCTCCACCGGCATGACCTGGCCGGGCGTGGAACTGGACCCCTCCCTGCCGTACAAGGGGCACTTCAACCTGCTCACCAAGTACAAGAAGCAGTACCCGAACGTGAAGACGCTGATCTCGGTCGGCGGCTGGGCGGAGACGGGCGGCTTCTTCAACCCCGACGGCACGCGCAACGCCTCGGGCGGGTTCTACAAGCTCGGCGCGCAGCCGCAGGCCACCGTGGACGCCTTCGCCGACTCGGCCGTGGAGTTCATCCGCAAGTACGGCTTCAACGGCGTGGACATCGACTACGAGTACGCCACCTCGAACAACCACGCGGGCAACCCGGACGACTTCTGGATCTCCAACGCCAACCGCGGCACGCTGTGGGCGGGCTACGAGAAGATCATGAAGGCGTTGCGGGAGAAGCTGGACCGCGCCTCGGCCCAGGACGGCAGGCACTACCTGCTGACGGCCGCCGTGCCCGCCTCGGGCTGGCTGCTGCGCGGCCAGGAGGCGTACCAGGTCACCCGCTACCTGGACTACCTGAACGTGATGAGCTACGACCTGCACGGGTCGTGGAACCACTTCGTCGGCCCCAACGCGGCGCTCTACGACGACGGCAAGGACGGCGAGCTGGCCGCCGGCGGCGTCTACACCGCGCCGCAGTACGAGGGCATGGGCTACCTGAACACCGACTGGGCCTACCACTACTACCGGGGCGCGATGCAGGCCGGCCGGATCAACATCGGCGTGCCGTTCTACAGCCGCGGCTGGCAGGGCGTCACCGGCGGCACGAACGGCCTGTGGGGCCGCGCGGCGCTGCCCGACCAGACGAAGTGCCCGCCCGGCACGGGGTCCAGCGTCGGCTCCACCACCCCGTGCGGCAACGGCGCGGTCGGCATCGACAACCTGTGGCACGACTCCACCGCGGGCGGCGCGGAGGTGCCGTCGGGCGTGAACCCCATGTGGCACGCCAAGAACCTGGAGAACGAGATCACGCCGGACTACCTGGCGCAGCACGGCCTGGACCCGGTGAACGACCCGACCGACCGGATCTCCGGCTCCTACACCAGGTTCTACGACAGCACGCTCGCCTCGCCGTGGCTGTGGAACGCCGACAAGAAGGTGTTCCTGTCCACTGAGGACGAGCAGTCCATCGCGGCCAAGGCGAAGTACGTGGCGGACAAGGGCATCGGCGGCATCATGATCTGGGAGCTGGCGGGCGACTACCGCTTCGACGGCGCCAAGGGCCAGTACACCGTCGGCGACACGCTCCTCACGAAGATCAACGAGGGCCTGCGCGGCGCGGCCCCCTACGGCAACCGCAAGGCCGCCGGCGCCACCCCGAGCCAGGTGCTCGACGTCAACGCCACCGTCTCCGGGTTCGCCCTCGGCGACAACAACTACCCGATCACGCCGAAGCTCAAGATCACCAACAACTCGACCACCACCCTGCCGGGCGGCACCAGGATCGAGTTCGACTACGGCACCAGCGCGCCGGGCAGCATGGCCGACCAGTCCGGGTTCGGGCTGCGGGTCACCGCCAAGGGCCACTCCGGCAGCAACGTCGGCGGCCTGAAGGGCGACTTCCAGCACGTCGAGCTGACGCTGCCCACCTGGCAGTCGCTCGCGCCCGGCGCGTCGGTGGAGGTCGCGCTGAGCTACCAGCTCCCGATCGCGTCGCCGTCGAACTTCAAGCTCACGTTCGGCGGCAAGTCCTACGCCATCGCCTCCGACCACCCGCGCGGCGGCACGGGCGGCCCGGACCCGACCACCACGACGACGACCACCACGACGACCGACCAGCCGAGCTGCACCGCGCCCGCGTGGGACCGCGCCAAGGTCTACAACGGCGGCAACGAGGTGTCGCACCGCGGCAAGCGCTGGCAGGCCAAGTGGTGGACGCAGGGCGAGGAGCCGGGCACGACCGGCGACTGGGGCGTCTGGCGCGACCTCGGCGCCTGCTGAGGGGCCCCTGACCGGCGCTGACGCGCACCTGAGGCATCCCTTACCCGCCGTCTGCCACCCCTTACGGCGGCGGGTAAGGGCACCAGCGCCGCAACCGACGTGAACACCCGATGCCCGGCGTCCCGCCTCAGGACGACTCTTCGTGTCACCAGGACAACGACGACACGAGGAGCACGTCATGGAGTGGACGCCCGAGGCCATCAAGGCGGAGATCGACTACCGGCAGGCGGCGCTGCGGGAGGACGCGGCGCAGTACCGCGTCACCCGGCGGTCGAGGCCCGTGAAGAAGGCGTGGTGGCGGCGGCTGGGAGCGCAGACCGGACCGGGTTCGCCGGCTGACGCGAATGACCACCGCGAGGCCGCCTGAGGTGTGACAGCATGCCTGGTGTGGCACGCCTGGGTTCCGGAATTCCCCTGGTGGCGCGCGGCCGGGAGCTGACCAGGCTGCGCGCCGCCCTCGACGAGGCCGCCCGCGGCCAGGCGACCGCGGTGCTCGTGGCCGGTGACGCGGGCGTCGGCAAGACCCGGCTGGTGGACGAGCTGGCCGCCGGCGCGGGCGACGCGCTCGTGCTCACCGGCCGCTGCCTGGACGTCGGCGAGACCGGCCTGCCGTACCTGCCCTTCACCGAGGCGTTGGGGCAGCTCCGGCAGGCCGGTCTGCTCGACGTGGCGGCCCGGCCCGCGCTGGGCCTGCTGCTGCCCGAGCTGGCGCTGCCGGTCGGGCACGACGGCGGCCCGTCGGTGTCCGGCCTGCCGTCGCACCTGGTCGGCCGCCGTCCCGAGCAGGACGTCGGCCAGCTCCGGCTGTTCGACGCGGTGCACGGCCTGCTCGGCGAGCTGGCCGAGGAGCGGCCCGTGCTGCTGGTCCTCGAAGACCTGCACTGGGCCGACGCCTCGACCCGCTACCTGCTGTCGTTCCTGCTGTCGCGGTTGCGGGCGCAGCGGCTGCTGGTGGTCGGCACGTACCGGTCCGACGACCTGCACCGCAGCCACCCGCTGCGACCGCTGCTGACCGAGCTGGTGCGGCTGCCCGCCGTGCGGCGGCTCGACCTGACCCCGCTGAGCGCCATCGACGCCCGGTCGTTCGTCGCCGCGCTGGCCGACGACCTGCCCGACGAGGTGGTGCTGGAGGTCGCCGAGCGCTCGGACGGCAACCCGTTCTTCGCCGAGGAGCTGATCGGCTTCGCCGCCTGCGGCGACCGCGAGGTCCCGTGGACGCTCGCCGAGGTGCTGCTCGCCCGCATCGAACGGCTGGCCCCGGACGCGCAGCGGGTGGTCCGGGTCGCGTCGGTCGGCGGCCGGTCGGTCCGCCACGACCTGTTGCGCGACGTGGCCGGCATGGACGACGTGGCGCTCGACGCGGCGCTGCGCGAGGCGGTCCAGCACCACGTGCTGCTGGTCGACCGGGACGAGGTCTACACGTTCCGGCACGCGTTGCTGCGCGAAACCGTCTACCACGACCTGCTGCCCGGTGAACGCGTGCGGCTGCACTCCGCGTACGCGGACCGGCTCGCCTCGTCCGGCGACCGGGGGGCGGCCGCCGCGCTGGCCCACCACAGCCTGGAGTGCCACGACCTGCCCCGCGCGTTGCGCGCGTCGGTGGAGGCCGGGCAGGAGGCGCAGGCGGCCGGCGCGCCCGCGGAGTCGCTGCGGCACCTGGAGCAGGCGCTCAAGCTGTGGCCCGCGGTGCCGGCGGAGCAGCGCCCGCCCGGGCTGACCGAGCTGGAGCTGCTGCGCAGCGCGTCCTGGGCGGCGGGCACGGCGGGCCAGCCCGAGCGGGCCATCGCGTTCGCCCGCACCGGCACCACCGTGGTGGACGAGTCCGACCCCGAGGGCGCGGCCGTGATGTGGCGGCGCTTCGCGCAGGCGTTGCAGGCGGTCGACGGCACCGACGACGAGAAGTACCACGCGGTCGAGGAGGCGTGGCGGCTGGTCCGGGACCGGCCCGCGAGCCCGGCCCGCGCGTGGGTGTTGGCGGTGTGGGCGGCGGCGCTGCGGCACGACCGCGAGTACGACCAGGCCCGGGAGCGGGCGGAGCTGGCGGTGGCGGACGGCCGTGCGGCGGGCGCCGAGTCGGCCGTGGCGGACGCGCTGACCACGCTGGGGCTGCTGGACGAGCCCGCCGGGGAGGTGTCGCGGGCGCGGGAGCACCTGACCGCGGCGGTGGCGTGCGCGATGGAGGCCGACGCGGTCAGCACCGAGCTGCGGGCCCGGTACTTCCTCGGCCTGCACCACTACGACCTGGGCGAGCTGGCCGAGGCCGCGCGGGTGTTCGAGGAGGGCGTGGCGCGGGCCCGGGCGACCGGGCTGACGTGGAGTTCGTTCGGCCTGGAGCTGCGCATCATGCACGTGCTGACCAAGTACTACCGGGGCGAGTGGGACGGCGCGGCGACCGCGGCCGAACCGCCCGGCCTGCGGGTGTCGAGCACGGTGTCGGCGCGGCTCGCGGCGGCCGGCACGCACGTCGCGGTCAGCCGGGGCGAGTTCGACCAGGCCGAGCGGCTGATCCGGGAGCTGCGCGCGGACTGGCACCGGGACCTGCAGATCGCGTTGATCACCGGCGGGACGGGCGCGGAGCTGGCGTTGTGGCGCGGTCAGCCCGAGTTGGCCGTGGAGCGGGTGGCGGACGCGATCAGCTGGTCGCGGCAGGAGGGCGAGTGGCTGCTGGCCGGCATCCGGCTCGCCGCGCTGGGCGTCGCCGGGTACGTCGAGCTGGCGGCACGGGCGCGGCGGCGGCGGGACGGTGCGGCGGAGGAGGAGGCCGTGCGGGCCGGCCGGGACCTGGTCGAGTACGCCCGTGACACGGCTGACCTGGGCAAGCCGCGTTCCGGGTCGTTGGGTCCGGAGGGGCGGGCGTGGCTGCTGCGTGCGGCGGCCGAGGGGACGCGGCTGACCGGGCCGGGCGACCCGGAGCTGTGGCGGCGGGTCGTGGACGGGTTCGGGTTCGGGTCGGTGTTCGAGCAGGCCGTGTGCCGGTGGCGGTTGGCCGAGGCGTTGCTGGCGGCGGACCGGCGCGACGAGGCGGTGGCGGAGCTGCGGCTGGCGTGCGCGGTGGCCGACGAGCTGGGCGCGGCGCCGTTGCGCGAGGCGTTGGACGTGGTCGCGCGGCGGGCGCGGGTGGCGTTGCGCGACGTGGGGCCGAGGGACCGGGTCGACCCGTTCACGCCGCGCGAGCGGTCGGTGCTGGAGCTGGTCGCGCAGGGCCGCACCAACCGCCAGGTGGGCGAGGAGCTGTACATCTCGGAGAAGACGGTCAGCGTCCACCTGAGCCGGATCATGTCCAAGCTGGGCGCGAGCCGCCGAACCGAAGCCGTGGCCACCGCCTTCGACCGCGGCCTCCTCGACCTCCCCCCACCCCCCTAACCCCGCGTGTCCTACCTCCAGAACGCGCGTGTCCTACGTTCGCGTCGCGTGTGTCCTACGTTCACGTACCCCGAGTTCAACGCTCAGGACAGCCGACCCTGGCCGCCGAACGTCCTGAACGTTGAATTCGGGTGTTCTGAACGTAGGACACGCGCGTTCTGAACGTACGACACTCGCGTTCTGAAGGTAGGACACTCGCGTTCTGGAGGTAGGACACGCGCGGGGGGTCAGACTCGGGGACTAGGGGAGGTCATCCCGCCGGCTGATCCGTGGTTCCGCCGCCGTGGTGACGCACGGCGACGCGGCCCGCCCATAGCTTTCTCGGCGTCACGGAAGCCGAGGAATCGAGGGAGCATGTCCGCACTGGTGTCCGACGTCGGAACCCGCACCGCTGTCGCCGCCGCGAACCTGGTCAAGGTGTACGGCAAGGGCGACACCGCCGTCCGGGCGCTGGACGGGGTCAGCGTCGCCTTCGCGGCCGGGAAGTTCACCGCCATCATGGGCCCGTCCGGGTCCGGCAAGTCCACCTTGATGCACTGCCTGGCCGGCCTCGACACCGTGGACGGCGGCACCGTCTCCATCGGCGGCACGGAGATCACCTCGCTCGGCGACAAGGACCTGACCAAGCTCCGGCGCGACCGGGTCGGGTTCGTGTTCCAGGCGTTCAACCTGCTGCCCACGCTCACCGCCGAGGCGAACATCCTGCTCGGCCTCGAACTCGCCGGCCGCAAGCCCGACCGCGAGTGGTTCGACACCATCGTGGACGTGCTCGGCCTGCGCGACCGGCTCAAGCACAAGCCCACCGAGCTGTCCGGCGGCCAGCAGCAGCGCGTGGCCTGCGCCCGCGCCCTCGTCGCCCGGCCCGACGTGGTGTTCGCCGACGAGCCGACCGGCAACCTCGACTCGCGCTCCGGCGCCGAGGTGCTCGACTTCCTGCGCATGTCCGTGCGCAAGCTCGGCCAGACGGTGATCATGGTGACGCACGACCCCGTCGCCGCGTCCTACGCCGACCGCGTGGTCCTGCTCGCCGACGGCCACCTGGCCGGCGAGATCGACAACCCGACCGCCGACTCCGTGCTGGCCGCGCTCAAGCACCTGGGGGCGTGACCGGATGCTGCGCACGATCATCGCGGGCCTCCGGGCCCGCACCGCGCGGCTCGTGCTGTCCTCGGTCGCGATCGCCCTCGGCGTCGCGTTCGTGACCGGCACCCTGGTGCTCGGCGACGCCATGACCGCGAGCCTGCACGACGAGTTCGCCAAGGGCGCGCGCAACGTGGACGTCTCGGTCACCCTGTCCGGCGACGCGCCCGAGGACGTCCGCGGCATCTCGCCGGAGGCGCTGGCCAAGATCCGCCAGGCTCCGGGCGTGGCCGGCGCGGACTCCCGCGACGTGCACCAGGTGCCGCTGCTCGCCGCCAACGGCAAGGCCAAGCCCGCGTGGGCCGCGTCGTTGCCGACCAACGAGGAGCTGCGCGAGTTCGACCTCGTGGACGGCCGCTTCCCCACATCCGCCGACGAGATCGCGGTGGACAAGCGCACCGCCGCCACCGCCAAGCTCGCGGTCGGGCAGCAGGTCGTGCTGCTGGGCAAGGACGACCAGCGGCTCACCTACACCCTCGTCGGCACGTACCAGCAGGGCACGAACCAGCTGTCGCTGTCCGGCTACGACCACGTCGCCCTGACGCCCGAGGCGTTCCGGGCGCTGGAGCCCGAACGGCTGCCGTACCAGGTCGTCGCCACCGCCGCGCCCGGCTTCTCGCAACAGCAGGTCGCGGACAACGTGCGCCAGGCCGTCGGCGGGACCGCGTTCCGGGTGCAGACCGGCGAGGAGCTGACGCAGGAGACCATCGAGCAGGTCGAGGCGCAGTCCGGCGAGTTCACCACGGTCCTGCTGGCGTTCGCGCTCATCGCGCTCGTGGTCGCGGCCATGGTCATCTACAACACGTTCACCATCCTGGTCGCCCAGCGCACCCGCGAGCTGGCGCTGATGCGCTGCGTCGGCGCGAGCCGCGGCCAGGTGTTCCGCGGCGTGCTGGCCGAGGCCCTGGTGATGGGCCTGGTCGCGTCGGTGATCGGCCTGGTCGGCGGCATCGGCGTGTCCGCCCTGCTGCAACGGGTCGTTTACTCGATCGGCAACGGCGGCGAAGGCACCGTGCTCCTGCCGGTGACGGCCACGACGGTGCTCGCCGCGTTCGCGGTCGGCACGCTGGTGACCGTGCTCGCCGCGGTGCTGCCCGCGCGCAAGGCCACCCGCGTCGCCCCGGTCGCCGCGCTGCGCAGCCAGCCCGACAGCGGCGAGGAGGTCCACCGCACGGGCGTGCTCCGGGTGCTGACCGCCGTGCTGTTCGGCGTGGTCGGCGTCGGCGCGGTGGTGCTCGGCATGGGCACGGACGACGAGGACGCGGCGATGTTCACCAGCGGCGCGGGCACGATGGCGTTGCTGGCCGCGGTGCTGGTGCTCGGCCCGCTGCTGGTCGGCCCGGTCAACCGGGTGCTCGGCGCGGTGCCGCGGGCGCTGCTGGGCGTGCCCGCCAAGCTCGCCTCCGCCAACGCGGGCCGCAACCCCAAGCGCACGGCCGCCACGACCGCCGCGCTGATGATCGGCGTGACCATCGTGGCGCTGGTGACCGTGGTCGCCAACAGCGCCAAGGAGACCGCCAACGCCCAGATCGACGAGCGGATGCCCGCCGACTACACGGTGACGTCCGCGGTCTACGACCGGCCGCTGCCCCAGGAGCTGGTCGACCGGCTCGCCGCCCTGCCCGAGGTCGCGGAGGTCGCGCCGACCACCGTCGTCTACGGCGACCGCGGCTACTTCAACGGCGTGCCGCGCGACGCGCTCGGCAGCCTGTTCCGGCCCACGGTCACCAGCGGGTCGCTCGCCGACCTCGGCGACGGCACGATCGCGGTCAACGCCGAGTACGCCAAGCGCGAGGGCGTGTCGGTCGGCTCCACGGTGACGATCAAGGCCGAGGGCGCCGAGCCGCAGCAGCTCCGGGTGGTCGCGGTGGTCGAGGGTCAACGGCTCTCGGACGGCATCATGACCACGGAGACCTCGCAGCGGTTCCCGACGGCGGCCGAGGGCTACGAGAGCATCCTGGTCAAGCTCGCGGACGGTGTCGCGAACGGCCGCGCGGCGGTCGAGCAGGTCACCGACCCCTCGCCGCTGGCCGTGCTCGACAGCGCGGCCGAGACCAAGGAGCAGCTCAACCAGCAGCTCAACCAGGTGCTCGGGTTCATCTGGGCGCTGATCGGGCTGGCCGTGGTGATCGCGCTGTTCGGCATCGCCAACACGTTGACGCTGTCGGTGCTGGAACGCACCCGCGAGTCGGCGCTGCTGCGGGCGCTCGGCCTCACCCGGGGCCAGCTCCGGCTCATGCTGGTGGTCGAGTCGGTGCTGATGGCGCTGATGGGGGCGGCGATCGGGCTGCTGCTGGGCATCGGCTTCGGCTGGGTGATCACCGAGGCGCTGTCGAACGACACGATGTCGGTCGACCTCGTCGTCCCGTTCGGACAGATCGGCGTGATGCTCGCCGGCGCGGTGGTGGCCGCGATCGCGGCCGCCGCGCTGCCCGCCCGCCGCGCCGCCAGGACCTCGGTCGTCGCGGGGATGGCCGAGGCGTAGGGAACACCGGTGGCCCGATCTTCTTCGGGGGAGGAGCGGGCCACCGGTGCGACGCGGGTCACAGAATTTCCGTCGAGGACGCGTCACATCCGGGCGTCGATCCCCTCTTACAGGGTGCCGGGGGGGGGGGGGGGGGGGCGCGCGCCCCCCCGCACCGACTACCGCCGCCCCGCGGCCCGGAGCGTGCCGTCCGGGGGCGCACCGG
>NZ_JBHYXZ010000208.1:0-7513 GCF_042752395.1 Actinosynnema sp. NPDC059335
GCCCGCCCACACCCCCCCCCACACCCCCCCCGCCCCGCCGTCGTGCGTCCGGGGTGGTGGAACGCCGCGACACCGAGCGGTTCGGGCACCTGCGCCACCTGTGCCGGCCAAGGTTGGTGGGGTTCGGGTCGTGAGGTCTTCGGCACCGGGTCCTGTGCGGAACACGCCGCCGGGCGCGGTTCGCGGGGTCGGGCCTCGCGGTCGGCGTCGACCAGGTCTTCGGCACCCGGGGTCCTGTGCGCGGCGCGCTGTTGTGGGCGGTTGGCGGGGTTCGGGTCGTGAGGTCTTCGGCACCGGGTCCTGTGCGCGGCACGCCGCCGGGCGCGGTCCGCGAGGTCCCGCCTCGCGGTCGGCTCCGGCGGCGCGTCCGGCCGCGGCCCGAGGGCCGGCAGGGGCGTGGGACGAGCCCTTGCCGGAGACCCCGGACCGGAATCAGTCGATCACCGTCGCCGTGACCCGGCGCGCGCTGTTGCGGCCCTCCGGCGAGGGCGCGCCGTAGGTCACGTCGACCCCGCGCTCGCGCAGGGCGTGCACGATGCCGGGCATGGCCCGCTCGGCGAGCGCGGCGATGGTCAGCGCCGGGTTCACCGTCAGCGCGCCCGGCACGGCCGAACCGTCGGTGACGAAGATGCCGGGGTGGCCGCGCAGCTCGTGCCGGTCGTCCAGCGCCGAGGTCGCCGGGTCGTCGCCGATCCGGCACGACGCCAAGGGGTGCACGGTGTACGCGCCCACCACGTCGTTGGTCCACGGCTCGACCCGCGACAGGCCGTCGCGCTCCATGATCTCCTTGACCGCCGCGTCGGACTGCCGCCAGCCGAACAGGGTGTTCTCGGTCGGGCGGTACCGGATCGGCCCGCGGCCGAGCATCTGCTGCGAGATCCGGTACGCGTTGCCGGTGGGCGGGGGAGGGCCGAACACGCCTTCGTTGTCGTCCTCGGTCATGGAGAAGATGGTCAGCCAGGACTGCCACCTCTCGACGATCCGCTTCTTCTCCGCGCCGAACCACGACGGGCCGCTCGCGTCGGGCACCTGGGCCAGGATCGTGCCGAAACCGGGCGGGAAGTACAGCTGCTCCAGCGAGTAGCGGGAGAACTCCGGCAGCGAGCCGTCCAGGTTGTCCCAGCTCGCCACGACCGGGCCCTTGCCGATCTGGTTGGCGGCGTAGGCCAGGCCGTCCTCGCGGCTCAGGCCGAGCAGGTCGCGTGCCTTGTCCTCGTCGATGATCGCGGTGTTGAGCCGCTCGCCGTTGCCGGAGAAGTACTTGCCGACCGCGTCCGGCATCGTGCCGAGCGTCGCCTCGGACCGCTGGAGGATCACCGGGGTGGCGCCCGCGCCCGCGGCCAGGACGACGATCTTCGCGTCGATCTCGCCGCCGCCGACGTGCACGCGGTAGTCGACGTCGTGCACGATGCTGTACCTGACCCGGTAGCCGCCGTCCTCGGTGCGGCCGATCTGCTGGACCTCGTGCAGCGGGCGGATCTCCGCGCCGTGCGCGACCGCGGCGGGCAGGTAGTTGAGCAGCAGCGACCGCTTGGCGTCGAACCGGCAGCCCGCCATCATCCAGTTGCAGTTGGTGCACAACGCCTTGTCGATCGCCACCGGCACGGGGTTGGCGGTGCGGCCCGCGTGGTCGCAAGCGGCGGCGAACAGACCGCCCGCGTAGCTGACGTCGTCCCAGGTCTGGGTGGACACGGGCAACGCCTCGCTGACCCGGTCGTACCACGGGTCCAGGGTGTCGCGGGTGATCGCGGAGGGCCACATCCGCCGGCCGATGCTGCCCTTGCGCTCGAAGATGAACCGGGGGGCGCGGGGCATCGCGGCGAAGTAGACGACGCTGCCGCCGCCGACGCAGTTGCCGCCCAGCAGGCTCATGCCGTCCCCGACCACGAAGTCGAAGATCCGCGTGTAGGAGGAGCCGAGCAGGAAGTCGTGCTCGAAGTCCTTGCCCTCGAGCCAGGGGCCGCGTTCCAGCACGGTGACCTTCGCGCCGCCCGCGGCGAGGTGGTAGGCGGCGATCGCGCCGCCGAACCCGCTGCCGATGACGAGGACGTCGGTGCTCTCGGTGGTCGTCATGCGGGGCTCCCCGAGGGCGTGGTGTCCGGGTGCAGGCGGGCCAGCGGTCTGCCGTAGGAGTAGGCGGGGAACCGCCAGAGGCCGTCCGGGTCCGGCTTCGCGAAGCCCATCGCGACCAGGCCCGGGTGGTCGGCCGCGATCGCCTCGGCGGTGGGCAGGTGCGCGCCGGTGTCGAAGGCCATGTTGCTGAACAGCGCGAGGGCCACCCAACCGTCCTTCTCCGGGTGGCCGGGCGACGTCAGGGCGTGCACGAGCGCGATCCGGTCGGCGTAGGCCAGGGAGACGAAAGGCGGCACCGAGCCGTCCAGTTCGATCCCGCGGTCGGCGGCGTACGCGCTCGCGTGGTCGTTCAGCATCCGGGTCAGGTCGTCCAGTCCGGCGGCGATTCCGGCGGCCGGTGTTTCCAGCAATGCGACCGCGCCCGCGATTACCGCTCCGCCACCGGCCGCCGCGCCCGCGATGGCGCGATCGTCCGGCGCCCGTTTCTCGCCGGGAACTATCGTGTCCGCGAACGCTTCCAGCGTCATGGTTCGACCATCCTGTGGAATTTCCGGTGGCACGGCGTGTTCCTCCTGCGGTCAGGGGGGAGAAGGCCGACAACCCGTCCGGGGGTTGTCCGCGGCGCGCGGAAGGGCTTCCGCGGAAGCCGGTGTCGGTCATATCGTCGGACGTTCGCGAAGGCGCACGCATCTTCGTGCGTGCGGTCTTCGGCGCGCCCCGGTCGCGGTCCGTTCGGCGACACCGGGGCGGGTCCGGTCGTAACGCGTACCGCTGAAGGAATGAACCCCGGACCGGAACCCACCGGTCACCATATGTGCCGGTCAGCGATGCCCTACCACACTCCCGCCGGGATCCGATGCTATTTTTGCGGTGCTCCGCTAGGCGTGTTGGAGTACGTCCGGCCGCCTTACCTCCGAAAATTTCGCGGGCGTTCGACGAACAATGATGATTACTGTCGCGGTGTCCGGATCGGACGTTCCGGTTGTTCACAAGATCGCGACCTCTCCGCGGCCGCGTTGATCGGAAATGCGGGGCGTTGTCGGCTGGTTCGGGCGTCTTGCGAAGACCGTGGACGGCCTGGTAGCTTGCCGTGTGGCAAAGACTTTTTGACAAATTGCTGGGGAACTGGGGAAACCGAAGCGGGCAGGTTCGGCCGATGCCGAATCTGCCCGCGCTGAAGTTGCGCTTCCATCAGGTCACGCACCGCGGTGTGGTGCCACCGCGGCACGCTTTACCGGGCAACTTGTGTCGTCTACGAGTTGGGGGCAGTAGTGGAGGAAGTCATCGAAAAAGCCATCGGGCGAGTGATTGACTTCATGCACGAGAATCTTGGTGAGCATTTCACGATCGACGACATGGCACGGACCGCGATGTACAGCAAGTTCCACTTCTCCCGGGCGTTCCAGCGGGCCACCGGCATCTCGCCGGGCCGGTTCCTCTCGGCGATCCGGCTGCAGGAGGCGAAGCGGTTGCTCCTGTGCACGTCACTGACCGTCACCGACATCAGCCACCGGGTCGGCTACACCAGCGTCGGCACCTTCAGTTCGAGGTTCCGCAACAGCGTCGGTGTCTCGCCCACCACCTACCGCGAGCTCGGTGGTTTCGCACCGGAGATCCCGATGGCGAGGCGGGCCTCCGACGCGTCGTCCACGACCGTGCAGGGCGAGATCCTCGAGTTACCCGGGCGGCCGCCCGGTCTGATCTTCGTCGGGCTCTTCCCCGACCGGCTCCCGCACGGGTCGCCGGTCCGGTGCTCCGTGCTGGAAGGGCCCGGCCGGTACGTCCTCAACTCGGTGCCGGCGGGCACCTGGCACGTGCTGGCCCACTCGGTCGCCCTGGGCCGCGAGTCGACGCTCGGCGCGGGGCCGCTCGCCCCCGACCAGGCGCTCGCCGTGGCCTCGTGCGGGCCGATCACCGTCCGCCCGGACGTCCCGGTGACGCAGGCCGACCTGGCGCTGCGCCCCATCTCCGCCCTCGACCCGCCGGTCCTGCTGGCACTGCTGGACGTGCGGATGGTCGCGTTGCAGGGCGAACCCGTGAGCTGATCCGCCACCCGGATCCGACGGGAAGGACCCGCCACCCGGATCGGGTGGCGGGTCCTCCGCTCATGGGGGGCGCGGTCAGCGGGCGGCGTGCACCGTCATCGGCAACCCGCCGCGCACCCGCAGCGAGAGCATCGGCTCGGGCACGACCTCGTAGCCCGCCACCGTCCGCAGGTCCAGCTCGCGGGCGATCACGGCGGTGGTGAAGGTCGCCTCCATCATCCCGAGGTGGCTGCCCACGCAGAACCTCCTCCCGGCCCCGAACGGGATGTAGGCGTATCGGGGCCGGCCGTGCTTCGCCTCCGGCGTGAACCGCTCCGGGTCGAACCGCGCGGGCCGCTCCCAGAACGCCGGGTGCCGGTGCAGGGTGTACGGGCAGATCAGCACGTCCGAGCCCTTCGGCACCCGGTACCCGCCGACCACGTCGTCCTGCTGCGCCACCCGCGGCAGGATCCACACCGGCGGGTACAGCCGCATGGCCTCCTCGACCACCATCGTGGTGTAGCGCAACGCGGGCAGGTCCTCGAAGGCGGGCGCCCGGTCGCCGAGCACGGACCGCGCCTCGGCCCGGACCCGCTGCGCGACCTCCGGGTGCCGGTCGAGCAGGTGGAACGTCCACCCGAGCGTGCTCGCCGTCGTCTCGTGCCCGGCGAGCATCAGCGTCACCAGCTCGTCGTGCAGCCGCTGGGTGCCGAACGCCGGGTCCCGCTCCTCGCGGATCGAGACGAGCAGCCGGGACAGCACGTCGTCGCCGGCGCCGCCGTGGGCGTCCCGCCGCGCCGACAGCTCGTCCACCACGCGCCGCAACTCCCGGCGGGCACGGCGGAAGCGGAGCTGGTGCGGCAGCGGGACCCACATCGGCACCGCGCTCATCGTCACCATCTCGAACATGGCCTGGTCCTGCACGGCCTCGAACGAGTGGCCGATCGAGGCGAACTCCGACAGGTCCTCGTCCAGCAGGGTCCGGCCGAGCACGTCGAGGGTCAGGCCGGTCATCTCGCCCATGAGGTCGACCGGCCCACCGCCGATGCGCGCCTTCAACCGGTCCACGAGCCGGGCCGCGGACTCCGCCACCGCCCGCGCCTTCCCGGCGATGCGCTTGTGCTGGAACGCGGGCTGGGTGGCCTTGCGCTGCTTGCGCCACAGCTCGCCCTCGCTGGTCAGCAGGCCGTCGCCGAGGGCGCGGCGCGCGTGCACCAGGCCGATGCCCTTGTGGTAGTTGTCGGCGTTGTCGGCCAGCACCTGCTTGGCGTGGTCCGGGTGGTTGAAGAAGTAGAGCGTCTTCGGGCCGATCGCCATCCGGACGGCGTCGCCGTACCGGTCGGCGGCCGAGGACATCAGGTCGAGCCGGTCGCCCGCCAGCTTCCGCAGCAGGCTGAACGTCGCGCTGCGGGGCGGCCCCGGGGGAGTCCGCCCAAGGTCGGCCGCGGACCCGGTCACGTCGGCACGACCTCGGTGCCGCCCGGCGACCCGGCGACCGGGGAGTCCGAAGTGGACGCCGCGCCGGACCGCACCCCGTGGCGGGCGCGGGTCGCGACGCCGGGGGAGTCGACCGACCCGGTGGAGCCGCCGCCGACGGATCGCGGCGTGGGGGCTTCGTCGGGCGCGGGGGTGGTGAGAGGCCACATCCCCGCCCGCGCCGATCCGAGGGCCGCGCGGTCGAGGGCGTCGGAGGTCGTGCACGGGATCGTGCGCGGTGCCGCGACGACCCTCGGGTCGTGGCGCGGCGGGCTTGGTTTCGTCTCGGCCATGTCGGTCCCCTCTTCCTTGGCCTGGTTGCCGAGCCGCCGGTCGTACCGGCCCGAGCGGGGTCGCGGGTCGTGCTCGACGACCCGGCCGGCGAGGTCGGGTCGGCCCACGTGCGCCGGGAGCGGAAACCTGCCCGTCGGGGCGGACGCGAGTTCGTCGTGGGGCAGGGGGCGCGGCCGGGGGAAAGCGGAGGAACCCGCCGCGTGAACGACCGGGCACGAACCGGAAACGTGCTCGCGAACAGCCTCGCATGATCGCCGGCGGCATTGCTTCTCCGATTGTGCTAACCGACCCGGCGCGCTTTCCCGGAACATCGCGATCGCCTTGTCGTGACCGCCGGCGCGGCATCGTCCGAATGGAGGCACGACCGGTGCGCACGGAGCGTGGAATGAAGGCGGCCGCTCAATTGCGCACTCTCGAAGAAGAGCGGCACCGGCTCCACGCCGAATGCTGTAAGGGGTATCCGGGAGCCCTCCCGGTCACGCCGCCGGGTGGCCGTCCGCCCAGCCCTCGGGAGGAGGTGGGATGGCCCGCACGCGTGGCCCGACCGCCTTCGGTCCGTCACCCTCTTCCCCGGGGCGTCCGCGCGGCGCCGCCCTCGCCACACCGGCCGCAGACCACTCTCCGACGCTGGGGGTCAGACATGTCGACGACGTTGGGATCGTTGCGCCGGCTCGTGATGGCGCCGCCGCTGCGGGAGGTCGGGTTCGAGGCGCGCGGGTTCCCCGGCGCGTCCTCGCCCTCGGCGGCCCACCTGGAGGCCATCCCGCAGTCGGTCGTCTGCGGGTTCGAGTGGGGCATCGACGCGCGCGACCAGTGGGAGGTCGAGCGCAGGCTCGCGATCGTCGCCGCGGACCTGCGCGGCTTCGCCTACGAGGGCGCGACGATGGCGCTCACCATCCGCGACGTGGCGGGCCGCGGCACGCGCACGCGCGACCTCCTGCGCGGCCCCGGCGACCCGCACCTGTTCCTGGCCTACATCGGCATCGGGTTCGCGATGGCCCGACTGCCCCGCGCGCTGTGGCGCAAGGTGCTGCCCGACCTGTCCGACTCGCCCTACCACCCGACGATGAGCTGGCTGGCGGTCGACGGCTACGGCTTCGACCTGGCCTACTTCCACACCGACAAGTGGGTGACCCGGCAGCAGGTGCCCGCGCCGTACCCCTGGCTGGGCCGGCCCGACTACTTCCCGCGGGCGGTGGACCAGGGCATCGGACGCGCGCTGTGGTTCATCCACGGCGCGCGACCCGCCGACGTGACGCCGGCGGTCCTCCGGTTCGACCCGGCCCGCCACGCCGACCTGTGGAGCGGCGTCGGGCTCGCCGCCACCTTCGCCGGCGGCGCCACGTCCGCCGAGTTGGCGACGCTGCGCGCCGCGGCGGGGGAGCACCAGGCGCAACTCGCCCAGGGCGCGGTCTTCGGGGCCAAGGCCCGGGTGCACTCCGGATTCGTGCCGGAACCCAGCGCGACGGCCATCGGGGCATTGACCGATCTGTCACCCGCCGACGCTTCCGCGCTCGCCGACCGCACGGCCGTCACGCCGGACGAGGACGGCGCGGTGACCGCGTACGAACTGTGGCGCGGGGGGGGGGCCGCGCCCGATAACAGGCCCCGCGGCTCCCCAACCCCGTGTGGGCCGCCGAGCGGGA
>NZ_JBHYXZ010000208.1:7523-12869 GCF_042752395.1 Actinosynnema sp. NPDC059335
GAGCGCGCGAGATAGACAGATAGCGCCCCCCCCCCCGGCCCCGCGCCCGCCCCCCCCCCCGGCCGCCCGGCGGCCGCGGGCGGGGGGGGGCCCCCCGACCGAGGGGGGGGCCGCCCCCTCCCCCCCCCAATTCTCGACCGCTCAGGACACCCTTCCGGCTTGACCGGCGGAAAGGCGAACAATCGCGACGACGGGGGTCCCGCCAAAACGGGAATGTGCCGTTCCGCCCCGGCGGGCGAACACCGCCCCCGACCGCCGGCCCGCCGGGATGGCGGTGTGCCGGGCCGACCGGGCCGCGCTGGTTCGACCACCCGGTGCTCCACGCCCGCACCGCGCTCCACGCCCGCAGCCTCGAAGCCGCCCGGCCGACCTCTTCCGCGCGGCGTCGGCGATCACCGCCCCCGGCTCGATGTTCGCGTTAACACGACTCGGCGAATCCGGTGTCGCCGCATGGTCGGCGCGCTCGTGGGCCGAGCCGACCGGGCGGCGTCGTCGCGCTCGGTGTCGCGGCGGTTGCGGTGCAAGAGGGTGTTGACACGGGCATTACCACGATGTTTCACTTTCTTGCCGAAAGATGTTAGCGCTAACACAGTGGGGTTCTCGTCACGGTGCCTCGGCGTCGTCGAGGCGACCACGGGTCCCGGGCCGCCGCGCCCGCCCTCCGACCGCCCGCCCTCCGACCGCACGGCCACCGCCCGCCCCGGGCGGCGGTCCGCCCTGCCCTGACCGCCGGGAGGAGCCCGTCGCATGAGACACCGTCCGGCAGCCGTAGCTACCCTGCCGCGCCCGGGCTCCGCCGTGCCGCCGCGCCCCCGGCCGAACGGCTCGGCCGCGTCGCCACCGGCACCCGCGCCGAGCCCGGGATTCGCAGGAGATCCCACGCCGGCGCGGCCGTCGGTCCTCGCCGCCCGGCCCGGGTCGGTGCCCCGCCCGGGAATCGCGGGGGACCCCGCCCCGACCTCCACCGCCCGGTCCCGACCGGCGACGGCGCCGTGCCCCGGGATCGCAGCCGACCTCACCCCGGCGCGGCCGTTGGTCTTCACCGCCCGGACCCGATCAGGGTCCGCTCCCACCGCCCACGAGGACGCGCACGCGTCGAGGAGGTCGCGATTGCCATGACGAGGTTCAGACTCAACGCGGTGACCCGGCCGCGAGCCGCCGGCGCGCTCGCCGCCCTGCTGGGGGTGGCGCTCGTGGCGAGCCCGCTGGCCGTGCCGGCGCAGGCCCAGGGCGCACTCGGGGATCCCGTCCTCGCGCTCGAGTTCGACAACAGCCTCGCCGACGGCTCCGACCTCGCCCACCCGGTGACCGCGAAGGCCACCGGCACGGCCGCGCCGGCGTACGCGTTCGTGCCCGGCGTCCGCGACTCGGCGCTGAAGCTGACCGCCGGCACCTACCTCGACCTGGGCCGCGGTGTCGAGTTGCAGCCCAGGGTGATGACCGCGTCGTTCTGGCTCAAGCCGGACACCGCGATGGTGGGCGAGCAGGTGATCGCCTGGAACAAGGCCGCCTACAACAGCGACGGCTGGTACCTGTCGTCGGAGGGCAACGGCTCGCCGCTGGCGCTGTCCGCGGGCCCGGGCGGGGCGCAGCCGTACAAGATCCAGGTGTCCTCGGCCGACCGGGCGGCGTTCTTCCCCGTCGGCCAGTGGACGCACATCGCCGTCAGCTACCACAGCGACACCAAGCGGGCCGTGTTCTACCGCAACGGCCTGCGCGTGCCCAGCCAGGTCGCGCAGCCCGTCGGAGGCGCGTCGACCGGTGTCATCACCGCCGACGCGAACCTGCCCAAGACCCTCGGCTTCAACGGGCCGCAGTACAACGGCTCGTTCCTGACCAGCGCCCTGGACTCCTACCGGCTGTACGCGGGCGAGGCGACCGCGGCCGACGTCGTCGGCCTCTACGAGGAAGGCGGCGGCACCGTGGACAAGGACGCCGTGGCGAGGGCCGACGCCGCCGCCATCACGCTCCCCGCGACCGTCGCCGCCGCCCTCGCCCTGCCCCGCGAGGGCTCCAGCGGCTCGACCGTCACCTGGGCCTCCAGCGACCGCGACGTGATCGACCTCGACGGCACCGTGCACCAGCCGGGTGCGGGCGAGGACGACGCGCACGTCACCCTCACCGCCACGGTCCGGTTCGCCGACGGCGCGCCCGCCGTCCGGGAGTTCGCCGTGACCGTGCCCGCCGTCCGCGAGGTCCTCCAGGACAGCGGCCTGAGCGTGCGCCTGGACGACGCGTACCTCGACAACGCCGCCGCCAAGGAGCACGAGTACCTGCTCAGCCTCGACTCCCGGCAGTTCCTGCACTGGTTCTACCGCACGGCGAACCTCACCCCGCCCACCGCCACCGGCTACCAGGGCTGGGAGAACGGCGCGGTCAGCGGCAACTTCCGCGGCCACGCCTTCGGCCACTACATGTCCGCGCTCGCCATGTCCTACGCCTCGACCTCCGACCCGGCGGTCAAGGAAGGGCTGCACCGGGAGATCACCGAGGCGGTCGACGGCCTCGCCGAGGTGCAGGCGGCCTACGCGGGCACGTCCCGCGCGGGCTACCTCGGCCCGTTCCGCGACACCGCGCTCGACGCCGTGGAAGGCCGCGGCGCGTCCGACGACCCGGTCGTGGTGCCCTACTACAACCTGCACAAGGTGCTCGCCGGGCTGCTGGACATCAACAAGTACGTCCCGGACGCCCACGGCGGCAAGGCCCTGGAGATCGCCAAGGGCTTCGGCGGCTACCTGTACGGCCGCGTGTCCACCCTGGCCGACACCAGCGTCATGCTGCGCACCGAGTACGGCGGCATGAACGACGCCCTGTACGAGCTGTACGCCCGCAGCGGCGGCGACGCCCGGTTCAAGCGGGCCGCCGAGGCGTTCGACGAGCTGTCGCTGTTCCGCGAGCTGGCGGCGAACCGGGACGTGCTGAACGGCAAGCACGCCAACACCACCATCCCCAAGCTCATCGGCGCGGTGAAGCGCTACACGGTCTTCACCCAGAACCCCGCCCTGTACGACAAGCTGACCGCGCAGGAGAAGGCCGACCTGCCGATGTACCTGCAGGCCGCGCAGAACTTCTGGCAGATCGTGGTCGACCACCACACCTACGCCACCGGCGCGAACAGCCAGGCCGAGCACTTCCACGGCCCGGACACGCTGCACGAGTTCGCCACCGGCAAGGGCGTCGTCGGCAACGCCGAGACGGCGGAGACCTGCAACGAGTACAACATGCTCAAGCTCTCGCGCGAGCTGTTCAAGCTGACGCAGGACGTCAAGTACGCCAACTACTACGAGAACACGTTCATCAACACGATCCTGTCGTCGCAGAACCCCGACACCGGGATGACGACGTACTTCCAGGCGATGGCGCCGGGCTACTACAAGCTGTACTCGATGCCCTTCACCGAGTTCTGGTGCTGCACCGGCACCGGCATGGAGAACTTCTCCAAGCTCGGCGACTCGATCTACTTCACGGGATCGGACGGCGTCTGGGTCAACATGTTCTTCAGCTCGGTGTTCGAGCACGGCAACCTGCGCGTCCGGCAGGAGGCGAACCTGCCCAACGACGACACGGTCACGTTCCGCGTCGAGGCGGTCGACGGCGGCGCGGTTCCGGCCAACGCCAAGCTGCGCCTGCGCGTGCCGGACTGGGCCGCCGCCGCGCCCGGCCTCACCGTCAACGGCTCGGCCGTCACGCCGCAGGTCCAGCGCGGTTACGTGGTGCTGGGCGTCCGGGCGGGCGACGTGGTCGAGTACCGGCTGCCGATGGCCGTGCGGCTGGTCGAGACGCCCGACAACCCGGATTTCTTCGCGTTGAAGTACGGGCCGGTGCTGCTCAGCGCCGGGCTGGGCACCAAGGACCTCGACAAGTTCGCCCGCGTCGGCATCCTGGTGCGCGCGGCGTCCCTGGACCCCGACGCGCCGCAGGTCATCCAGGTCGACACGCCGACCGTGGCCGCCTGGAAGGCCGACCTCGCCAACAACGTCGTGCGCGGCCCGGACACCGCCGACGGGCAGGTCCGGTTCACGCTCCGCAACGCGGCCACCGACCTGGAGTTCACGCCGCACTACCGCCGCCACGACGAGCGCTACGGCCTCTACTTCTCCTACGAGACGGCCGACTCCGAGGCGGCCCAGCAGCGCATCCTGGACGACAAGCGGCGGCTGCGCGACACCGAGCTGACCATCGACTCGCTGTACAGCTTCGACAACAACAACTTCGAGGGGGCCAAGAACCTCAAGCAGGCCAACTCGTCGGTCGGCGTGTTCAGCGGCCAGCAGTTCCGGCACGCGGAGGGCCCGTCCGGCTGGTTCAGCTACGACCTGCGGGTCGACCCGGCGCAGGCGTCGAACCTGCTGCGGGTGCGCTACTACTCCGGTGACGCCGGCCGCACCTTCGACGTCTACCTCAACGACGAGAAGTTCAAGACCGAGACCGTCAACCGCAACGCGGGCACGAACGTCTTCTACCTGCAGACGGACGAGATCCCCCGCAAGCACCTGGACAACCCGCGGTGGAAGGTGGACCAGGCGGGCAACCCGGTGCTGGACGAGAACGGGCAGCGGATCCCGGTGGTGACCGTCCGGTTCCAGTCGACCGGCGGCTGGGCCGGTGGCGTGTTCGGCGTCGCCACCAGCAAGTCCCTGGTCTACGGCCCCGAGTCGGAGCTGTCCGGCCTCAAGGCCGCCCCGGGCGTCCTCACCCCGGCCTTCACCCCCGGCGCCACCGCCTACGCGCTGCGGGTCCCGGCCGGGACCACCGAGGTGGACGTCGACTTCGACCCGCACGTGCCCAGCGGCCTGGTGAAGGTGGACGGCGTCCTGATCGACGACACCCGCCCGCGCAAGATCACCCTGGACGCCTCGGGGCGCAGGACGGTCACCGTCGACGCCTTCGCCCAGGACCACGTGACGTCGACCCGGTACACGCTGGAGATCTCCGCGGCCACGCCGGCCCTCGCCGTCACCGCCGTCCCGCGCTGCGTCGGCGGCACCGCCCACCTGGCGGTCACGGCGGTGAACACGGGCACGTCACCGGTCGCGGTCACGGTGGCCACGCCGTTCGGCGGCGCGCACTTCGCCGCCGTGGAGCCGGGCAAGCAGGCGTACCAGTCCTTCAACACCCGGACGGGCGACCTGGCGGCGGGCGTCGTCACCGCGACCGTCGTGGAGGGCGGCGTGTCGACGAGCCACCGCGTCGACTACCCGGCCCTGCGCTGCCCGTGAGCGGGGCCCGATGAGGTAGCGCGCGGCAACGTGGCGGGGGGGGGGGGGGGGCCGGGGGCGCGCCCCCGCCCCCGGGGAGGCGGGGCCCCCGGGGGGGAGGGGGGGCGGCCGGGGGGGAGGGGGGAGG
>NZ_JBHYXZ010000209.1:0-12488 GCF_042752395.1 Actinosynnema sp. NPDC059335
GGCGCGCGCCCCCCCCCCCCCCCCCCCCGGCCCCCCCCCCCCCCCGCGCCCGCCGCCCCCCCGGGGTCGGCGCGGGGGCGGTCGCGCGCCGCCCGCTCGATCCGGGCGACGTCCGGGTGCGAGCGGTCCGGCAGGCCGAGCACGGCGGCGCTCGCCGCGAGCAGCCGGGCCGCCTCGTCGGGCCGGTCCCGGCGCAGCGCCAGGTCCGCGACCCCGACCAGGACGCGCGCGATCGTGGGCGCGTGCCCGCCCTCGGCCGCCGCCTCGCAGGCCGCCGCCCGGTGCCGACGGGCCTCTTCGAGGTCGTCGGCGAGGTAGCCGAGCAGGTCGCGGGTCCCGGCGCGGACGTACGCCTGCTCCGCGTCGTCGCCCAGCAGCTCCGCCACGACGCCGAGCTGCCGGCGGGCCTCCTCCGCGTCGCCCCGCCACCGGGCCAGCTCCGCCTTCGACAGGGCGAGGTGGGCGAGCGCGCCCGGCCAGGTGACCCGTCGGGCGCACCGCTCCGCCTCGGCCGTGGCGGCCGAGGCCGCGTCCTCGTCGCCGAGCAGCCAGTACAGCTGGGCCTGCCGCGACCGCAGCCGGATGACGTCCTCGGTCGCGCCGACCTCGGTCACCACCACGACCGCCTGCCCGTACAGCTCGCACGCCTCGGCGAACCGGCCCCGGGTGGCGATCCGGTCCGCCAGCTCCGTCAGCGCGAACGACGTGCCGAACCGCTCGCCGAGCGCGCGGAACTCGGCCAGCGCCGTCCCCAGGTGCTCGTCCGCCTCCGGCCCGCCCTGGCCGAGCACGACCCGCGTCTTGCCCAGGTGCAGCCGGGCCAGCGCGCGCACCCAGGGGTCCTCGTCGGCCAGCAGCGACTCCCACGCGGGCAGGACCGCGTCCGGGTTCCGGATCATGTGCTCCAGCGGCACGACGAGCCTCAGCGCCGGGTGCCGGCTGCGCACGCGCAGGCCGATGTCGTAGGCGCGGTGCACCCACTCCGCCACCTGGTGCTCGCCGGCCGGCCCGGTCGTGACGAACATCGAGATGAGGCCGCACACGATGCCGCGGATCTCGTCGGGCACCTCGCCGGGCGTGGCGTTGGCCGCGCCGATCAGCTCCATGCCCTCGGACTTGTGCCCGGCGAGCCACCAGTACCAGCCGGCGGCCGCGGCGAGCCGCATCGCGCCGTGCGCGTCGCCGGCCGCGAGCGCGCCGCGCATCGCCGCGCCGAGGTTGTCGTGCTCGGCCGCCAGGTCGGCGAGCCACGCCAGCTGCTCGGCTCGGCGCAGCCGCGGCTCGGCGGTCTCGGCCAGCTCGGTGAAGAACGCGAGGTGCGCCTGCCGCGCCCGGTCGGTTTCGCCGGCCTCGGCCAGCCGGTGCGCGGCGTACTCCCCGATGGTGCCGAGCATCCGGTAGCGCGGCGCGCCGTCGCCGTCGGCGACCAGCAGCGACTTCTCGGTGAGCGCGGTGAGCAGGTCGGGCACCTGCCACGACCCGACGTCCCCGCCGGCGCAGACCCGCTCCGCCGCCTCCGAACGCGCGCCGCCCGCGAACACCGACAGCCTGCGCAGCACCGCGCGTTCGGCGTCGCTCAGCAGTTCCCAGCTCCAGTCGACCACCGCGCGCAGCGTCTTGTGCCGGGGCAACGCGGTGCGGCTGCCGCTGGTCAGCAGGCGGAACCGGTCGTCGAGCTGGTGGGCGAGCTGGTCGAGGGTCAGGGTGCGCAACCTGGCCGCGGCCAGCTCGATCGCCAGCGGCATCCCGTCCAGCGCCCGGCAGACGTGCGCCATGGTGGACCACGTGCGGGCGTCCGGCACGAGGTCGGGGCGCACCGCGGCGGCCCGGTCCCGCAGCAGCCGGACGGCGGGGGAGGACTCGACCTCCGCGGCGTCGGCGTCGGGCGACGGCAGGGCCAGCGGCACGACCGGCCACAGCGCCTCGCCGGTGATGCCGAGCGGTTCCCGGCTCGTCGCCAGCACCCGCAGCCGCCGGCACTCGCCGAGCACCCGGTGGGCGAACGCGGCGGCCGACTCGATCACGTGCTCGCAGTTGTCCAGGACCAGCAACGCCTCCCGGTCGCGGATGGCGGCGATCACCCGGTCGGTCGGCTCCGCATTCGGCGCGTCGCCGAGCAGCGCGTCCCGCAGGCCCAGCGCGGCCAGCGCCGCCTGCGCGACGTCGTGCCGGCCGCTCCCGCCGGCCTGGTCGCCGTCCGCGCCGAGCGGCGCGAGTTCGACCAGCCACGCGCCGTCGGGCAGGTCGCCGAGCAGCGTGCGGGCGGTCTCCGCGGCCAGCCTGGTCTTGCCCGAGCCGCCCGGCCCGATGAGGGTCGTGAGCCGGTGCTCGGCGACGAGCCCCCGCACCGCGGCCACGTCGGCGTCCTTGCCGATGTAGCTGGTCAGCTCGGCGCGCAGGTTGGTCTTGCGCCGCTCCTCGCGCCGTCCCCGTCCCAGCTCGCCGCGCAGCAGCGCGACGTGCAGCGCGGACAGCTCCGGCGAGGGGTCCACGCCCAGGGTCTCGGCCAGCGCCTCGCGGGTGCGCTGGTACACCAGCAGCGCCTCGGTGTCGCGGCCGGCCGCGACGTGCGCGCGCATCAGCGCGGCGACGAGCCGTTCCCGCAGCGGGTGCGCGGCGACCGCGTCGGTCAGCTCGGTGACCAGCCCGGCGGCGTGGCCCAGCTCGACCTCCGCGTCGAAGCGGTCCTCCGCGGCGGTCAGGCGCAGCCCCTCCAGCCGGGTCACCGCCGCGTCGAACGCCGCGCTGTCCACCAGCCCGACGTCCTGCAGGGCCGCGCCGCGCCACAGGTCGAGGGCCTCGCGCAACAGCGCGACCCGGCGCGGTCCGTCGTCGTCGCGGGCGCGGGCGAGGAGGCGTTCGAACCGGACGGCGTCGACCGCGTCGGGGTCCACCTCCAGCCGGTAGCCGTCCGGCTGCCCCTCGACCGACCCCTCCGGCAACGCCTTGCGCAGGCGGGAGACGAGGCGCTGCAACGCGTTCGCGGCGTCGGCGGGCGGGTGCTCGCCCCAGATCCAGTCGACCAGCGCCGCCTTCGCGACCACGCGGCCGGGGTCGAGCGCGAGGGCGGCCAGCAACCCGCGCAGCCGCGCGCCCGGCACGTCGGCGCGGACGCCGTCGTCCGCGCGCACCTCGAACGGCCCCAGCATCCCGATCCGCACCGGGCCGATTTTGTCATGAGCGCCCGTCACGTCTCCGGCACGTCTCGCGCGCCGCGTGGACGGCCGGCCCGCCGTGCCCGGCTCGTCGGCGTTCGCGCTTTCTCCCGTGAATTAGGGTGAACGGCCAAAATGTGAGTGGCACACCCCGTCGCTGAATCCGGACTATTCGGGTGCGATCGGCTCGGTCTACCCGTTGCCACCTGGGGTGACTTTTATATCGATGCCCCGGTCAAGTGGTTCGATGGGTAATTAATGAATCGCCCAACGCGTGTGATTGCGGTCACATTTCCTCGTGAGGGGGACTAGGTCGCAGGTCGCGGATTTACAGTCGGCAGCGATTCGCCAGGCCGCGTTTCGAACCCCTCCGGCACCGCCGCCGCGTTCCCGGCCTGATCGACATCACGTCCGACCCGGGGGAAACGACGCACGTCCACGCGCGCCCGTTCGCGGGCGGCTCCCCCCTGCCGTGCCACAGACAGGAGGCGCTTCGGTGCAGCCCGCGTTCTCAGTCCTGTCCGGAACCGACCACGCGGGGAAGTCCGTCGTGATGCGCGCGTTGGCGGCCGAGGAGCCGACGTGGCGACTGGTCTCGGTGGACGACGACTTCCTCGCCCCCGAGCACGGGGTCGTGTCCCGGCTCAAGTCCGACCTCGTCCGGGAAACCCTGCCCGGCCTGGGCAAGCACCACTCGCCCGACTTCGTGGCGAGCCTCCTGCAGACGGCGGTCGTGCACCTGCGCGACCAGCTCGTGGACGTCGGTCCACACCGACCGGTCGTCGTGGACTCGTACTACTACAAGATCCTCGCCAAGTGCCGCCTGATCGGCGCGGACGAGGAGATTTTCGGCTGGTGGCGGGGGTTCCCGCAGCCGAGGCGGGTGCTGTTCCTGGACGTGGACCCGGCCGAGGCGTGGCGGCGCAGCGGTGAGGGCGCGCGGGCCAACCGGCTGGAGTTCCACGGCGAGCACGTCGACCGCGACGCGTTCGCCTCCTTCCAGACCGAGCTGCGCGCCCTGATCCTGGCCGAGGTCGCGCACCTGCCGGTGGACGTGGTGCCGCCGGGCGACGTGGCGACCGCCGTCCGGCGCGTCCGCGAGGCGGTGGCCCGTGAGCACGGCTGAGCGCGGGTGGGGCGACGCGCACGTCAAGGCGTACCGGGAGCGCGTGTTCCGCGAGCGCGACCTGCTCACCAGGGCGGCGGGCGAAGCGGCGCAGTGGCAGCAGCGCGTGCTGGAGGACCTGCTGGAGTTCAACGCGGGCACGGAGTTCGGCCGCGCGCACGGGTTCGGCCGGATCCGGACGGTGGACGACTTCCGGCGCGCGGTGCCGGTGCACGGCTACGACGACCTGGAGCCGTGGATCGAGCGGATGGCGGCGGGCGAGCGGCACGTCCTCACCGCGGACGCGCCGGTCGTGTACTTCACCAGCAGCGGCAGCACCGGCGCGCACAAGAAGGTGCCCGTCACGCCGAGGTTCATGGCCACCACGTTCTTCCCCTTCTTCTACGCCGCGTGGGCGCCGATGGTCGAGCACCACCCCGACGTGGTCGGGCCGGACGCGGTGCTGAACCTCAAGCAGGACCCGCTGCCGGTGCCCGGGACCACCAAGGACGGCCGGCCGCACCTGGGGGCGAGCCAGGTCGACTTCGGGGCCGCGTTCGGCGAGCCGCTGTCGGCCGAGCCGGGCACGCGGGCGCGGTGGGCGGCGCTGCCGGTCGACGTGGCCGCCGACGCCCACCTGGAGAAGGCGTACCTGCGGCTGCGCCTGGCCGTGGAGCACCCGGATCTGCGTGGCGTGATCGGCATCAACCCGGCCGCGGTGGCGGCCCTGCCGCACCAGCTCACGACCTGGTGGGACCGGATCGTCCGGGAGATCCGGGACGGCACGGTCGGCGGCGCGCGGGTGGTCGACCCGAATCCGGCGCGGGCCGCCGAGCTGGACGCGCTGACCCGTCGCTTCGACCCGGTGCGGCCGGCGCACGTGTGGCCGCGCCTGCGCGTGGTGTTCTGCTGGACCGGCGGCGTCGCCGCGCTGTACCTGCCCCGCCTGCGCGAGGAGTACGGCATCGGGGTCGAGGTGCTGCCCGCGCCGATCGCCGCGTCCGAGGGGCCGACCGCCGTGACGCTCGACCGGCACCCGCGCGCGGGCAGCCTGGTCGTCACCGCGTCGCTGTACGAGTTCGTGCCCGCGGACGAGCCGGTCGGGCCGGACGTGGCGACGCTGCGGGCGCACGAGCTGGAGCCCGGCCGCGAGTACCAGGTGATCTACAGCCACGTGGGCGGGCTCTACCGGTACGCGGGCGGCGACGTGGTGCGCGTGGTCGACGCGCTGGGCGGGGTCGCGCGCGTCGAGTACGCGGGCCGCGCGACGGTCAGCGACGCGGCGGGGGAGCGGCTGCGCGAGTCGCACGTGCTCGGCGCGGTGACGGCCGCGCTGGACGAGTCGGGGCTGGAGGTGCGCAACCTCTCCTGCCGCGTCGTCGGCGGCACGCCCGGCTATGAGTTCGCCGTCGCGCCGACGACGCCGTGGAGCGACGCCGAGACCGCGCGGATCGCCCGCCGCCTGGACGCGCACCTCGCCGACCGGTCCGCGGGCTACCGGGCGGCCCGCGCCGAGGGGCGGCTGACCGACCCGACCCTGCGCCTGCTCGACGCCGACGCGTTCCACCGCGACTGGCACGCGCGGGTCGAGGAGGGCACCCGACCGGCGCAGGTGAAGGACCGCCTCTTCCGCACCTCCGACGCGGACTGGCACCGCCTCGTGGGCGACCGTGCCACCACCGCTTTCCCGCCCGCCGAGGGGCATCGCCCCGTCGGCGACCGCTCGGCCGCGACTTCCGGCTCGGGCGACCGGGCCACCGCTTCCACCTCCGCACACCCTGGGGACCGGCCATGACCGCCGACATCGGCCACCTGCTCGACTCGGTCGAGCGCACCGCACTGCTCACCGCCGCGCTGCGCGCCGCGGAGACCCGCCGGGACGACCGGCTCTACCACGACCCGTACGCCGCCGCGTTCGCGGGCGGGATCGGGCTGTCGCTGCTGGCCGAGATCCGGCGCGTGACGTTCCCCGAGGCGTCGCCCCGCACGCTGCCCAGCACTCCCGACTACAACGCCATCCGCACCCGGTTCTTCGACGACCTGCTCGTCGAGGCCGCCGGTCGGCCGCACGGTCGGCAGGTCGTCATCGCGCCGTCCGGCATGGACTCGCGGCCGTTCCGGCTCGCCTGGCCGGACGGGGTGCGCCTGTTCGAGATCGACCGGCCGCCGGTGGTGGCGGTGAAGGAAGCGGTGCTGGCGGGCCTCGGCGCCACGCCCGCCGTGGACCGCGCCACCGTGGCCGTCGACCTGCGCGACGACTGGGAGGACCGGCTCGCCGCGGCCGGGTACGACCCGGCGTCGCCGTCCACGTGGCTGCTGGAGGGCCTGCTCTACTACCTCCGCGAGGACGACGTCCACCGCGTGCTGGAGCGCGTGCGGGCGGTGACCGCGCCGGGCAGCGTCGTGATCGCCGATGTCGTGAACTCGGCCGCGCTGACGCTGCCGACCATGCGCGGCCTGCTCGACGTCTTCGCCGGCTGGGGCTGCCCGTGGCTGTTCGGCTCGGACGAGCCGGAGGCGTTGTTCGCCCGGCACGGCTTCGAGGCCGTCGCGCACCAGCCCGGCGACCCGGAGGCGGACTACGGCCGCTGGCCGGACCCCGTGCCGCCGCGCGAGGTCGCGGACGTGCGGCGGGTGTTCTTCGTGCGCGGCGTGCGGGTGTAGGCCGTGGACGTCGTGATCGCGGGCGGTGGCGCGGCCGGGCTCGCCGCGGCGCTCGCGCTGGCCGACGACGGCCACCGGGTCGTCGTGCTGGAACGGGGGTCCGCGCCGCCACCCGGCCCGGCGGCGCGGGCGGGCGAGGTGTGGCGCCGCCCGACATCGCCCCAGTCCCGGCACGCGCACACCCTGACGTCGTTCGGCGTGGCGGCGCTGCGCGGGCACGCGCCGGCGCTCCTGGCGGATCTGCTGTCCGCCGGCGCGTCGACGGTCGACCTCACCACGGCCCGCCCACCGGGCGAAGCCGTGCCGGGCGACGCGGAGCTGGTGGCGCTGGCGTGCCGCCGGTCCACGTTCGACGTGGTGCTGCACCGGCACGTCGCGGCCCGGCCCGGCGTGGACCTCCGGTACGGGACCAGGGTCACGGGCCTGGACGTGACCGGCGGCCGGGTGACCGGCGCGCGGGTCGGCGCTCACGTCGTGCCCGCCGACCTCGTGCTCGACGCCACGGGCCGCCGGGCGGCCGGCAGGCAGTGGTCGCACGCGCGGGGCGTCGCACCCGCGGCCGTCCGGACCGGGCCGACCTCGGTCGCCGCCTACGTGCGGTTCTACCGCCGGCGCGGGCCGTTCGGCCCGCTCAACCGGGGCAACGCGGCGGGTGTGCTGGCCGACCACTACGCGGGTGTGCTGCACCCCGGCGACAACGGGACGTTCTCGGTCGCGTTCGGCGTGCTGCCGCAGGACGACGGACTGCGCGCGTTGCGCGACCCGGAGGTGTTCGACGCGGTCGGGAGGGTCACGCCCTGGGTCGGGGACTGGCTGGACGACGCCGTGCCGCTCGGCGACGTGCGGGTGATGACGTGCCCGCCCAACGCGTTCCACGCGCCGGAGTCCTCGCCGACCGGGCTGGTGGCCGTGGGCGACGCGGTGTGCGTGACGGACCCGCTGTTCGGGCGCGGTGTGTCGCTCGCGCTGGCGCACGGGTTCGCCCTCGCGGGCCTGGTCCGCGCGCACGCCGTGGCGGACCTGGGGGCAGCCGCGGCGGCGCTGGCCGACGAGCTGCTGCTGCCATGGTTCCGGCAGGCGTGCGAGGAGGGCGAGGACCGGATCGCGCGGTGGCGGGCGTCGGTGGCGGGGACCGCGGCCGACCGGCCGCCGACGGCGTTGAGGGCGGCCGGGGCCGCCGCCGCGGCGAGCCGCGACCCGGAGCTGTGGCGCGGTGTGGTCCGGGTGCTGATGGGGCTGGACCGGCCGGACGCCTTGACCGCGCCGCCGTTCGCCGACCGGGTGCGGCGGGCGCTCGCGGCGGGGCCGCCCCTCCCGCCGCCGGGCCTGCCCGACCGGTCGGCGTTGCTGGCCGTGGCCGCGAGGGCCGGGAGGAGGGCACGTGTCGATCTCGCAAGCGGACCGGACGGCGACCGGGTGGCGTGACCCCGTCCCGGTGGTCGGGCGGCGCAGGGTGCTGCTCGCGCCGGTCACCGTCACCCCGACCAAGCCGTTGACGCCCAGCCACCTCAAGGGTCTGCTGTGGACGGACGTGGTGCACCGCGCCACCGAGCCGCTCGCCGACGTCACGCACCGCAGCAGCCACACCGCGTTCGCCCCCTGCGAGCAGACCGTCGGCTTCTGGGAGTACCTGGACCGCACGGTCGGCGACATCGACTACTCGGGCATGTCCGAGGACGAGGTCGGCGAGCTGTACGTGCGCTACCGGGCCGACGGCGACCGCGCGCCGTTCGCCGCCTGCGTGCCGTACCTGGAGGCGATCGAGCGGCACGGGTGGGTCCACCCGGCCAGCGCGCGGCTGCTCGCGGCCCGCGTCGACCAGTACCGGCGGCTCGGGCTGCGCGACCCGGGCCTGACCGCCCACCAGCCGCCGGGGATCGGCCTGGACGAGGCGATCGAGCGGCTGCACGACCTCGGGCTGTGCCTCGACCTGCGGGCCGACGGCGGTCCGGTGTACGTGGACGCGACCCGGGCCGGCGTCCCGCTGCGGCAGATCGTCGGGGCGGACGGGCGGCCGAACCACCTGGCCTGCGCGTTGCGCGACCTGCTGCCGCTGGCCGCCTCGCACGACGAGGTGGTGCTGCTGCACGACCGCGGTCTGGAGCCGGACTACCTGCTGCTGCACCGGGTGCTGGGCCGCCTCGGGCCGAGGGTGCGCCGGATCTCCCTCGGGCGGGTGCCGATCGACGGGCGCGTCGAGTCGGCGCGGCACGGCGGGTGGCGCGGGCACTCGGCGGCGGCGTTGCTGGCGGCGGTCGAGGGGCGGCACGACGAGGACGCGGTGCGGCTGGGGATGCGGCTGTACTTCATCGGCGTGCTCGGGCCGGGCGACCACGACTCGTTCCGGGCCGACCTGCTGGACCGGTGCCTGGTCCGGGCGCGGCGGGTGCTCGACGCGGCCGTGCCGACCGGGTGGCCGGCGGTGCTGGACGGCCTGGCGGCGCAGCGCGGCGCCAAGGGCGCACCCGGCGGGGACGTGCCCGCCCACGTCGACGCCTACCGGCTCACCACCGGCCTGCTCTCCCGGCGGCGGCGTGCCCCGTCGCGCGAACTGCTGGCGGAGGTGTTCACGTGAACCTGACCCAGGACCTGTTGCACGACCACGTGGTCCGCCGGATCACGCGGGCCCGGCCCGACCTCGCCGACGCCCACGATCTGTCCACAGTGGAAGGTCTGCGCGCGGTGGAGGGCGCCGCCGCCGACACCGACGTCGTGGTGCTGGCCGTGGTGCGGCACTTCGACCTCGCGGCGTGGGTGCGCGGCACCGTCGGGTTCGCCGCGCGGCTGTCCGCGGTGGACGGTTGGCGGAAGTCGTTCACGAAGACCGTGTTCCTGGCGGGCAACCCGGCGAACCTGGTCGACCGCTTCGCGTTCCACCACGTCGACGAGACCGGGGCGGTGGCGTGGACCGCGCCCGCCCCGGCCGCCGACCGCCCGGCGCTGCGCCGGCTGCTGCGGGCGTTCGTCGGCGAGCGCGAGCTGTCGGTCGGGGCCGACGTCGTCATCGACCTGCCCGGCGGCGGCCCGGCCGCGGGGGTCGGCCGGGTGCTGCACATCGCCGCGCCCGGCATGACCGTGGCGCAGGCGTTGGTGCACCTCAACCACCTGCTGGTGGAAGCGGTGCTCGACGGCGCCCTCGCGCCCGGCGACCGGCTGACCGTGCGCCGCGTCCCGCGCCTGGTCGGCCTGCCCGGCCCGTTCGACGCGCTGCGCGTCGCCACCGACCCCGCGGCCCCCGGCCGGCTGCGCGCCCTGATGGCCCTGACCAAGGAGGTGAGTGGTGCCTGACCTGCGGTTCGGCTACCACGGTTCGCTCGGGCTGCCGCACGCGGCGGTGCGGGCGGGCGGGTACGCGCTCGACCGGGTCGAGCTGGTCGAGTACGACGTGCGCGACCCGTTCGCCCCGCTGCGCGCGGGCCGGGTGGACGTGATGACCAGCAAGTTCGACCACCGCCAACCGGACCTGGTCTACAGCCGGCCGATCGGCTGGGACCCGCGGGCCGTCCTGGTCGCGCCCGACCACCCGCTCGCCGCCCGCGCGGAGGTGTCGGTGGAGGACGTGGCGGACCACCTCGCGTTCCACCGCCCCGGCCACATGCCGGAGGAGGTGTGGGACCGGATCGTGCCGCCGATGACGCCCGGCGGCAAGCCGATCCGGCGGGCGTTCCCGCTGACCACCGTGCCGGAGCTGATGCGGGTCGTCGCGTCGGGCGCGGGCGTGCACCTGACCGTGCTGTCGATCCGCGACGTCGCACCGCCGACGGTGCGGGTGCTGCCGGTGGTGGACCTGCCGCCCGGCGAGGTGAACCTCGTCCACCTGCCGGACGCGCCCCCGCACGTGCCGCGGTTCGTGGCGGCCGCGGAGGCGGTACTGGCACGGGTGGAGGTGGCCCCGTGACCGTCGTGCTGCTGCACGCGCTCGCCGCCACCCCGGCCATGTGGTCGGAGGTGGACGCCGGGCCGTCCGCGCTCGCCCCCGACCTCTACCGGCTGGGCGTGGGCACGCCGTCGCTCGACACCGTGGCCGACGGCCTCGCCCGGCTGCTCGACGCCGCCGCGGTGGACCGCGCCGTGCTGGCCGGGTGCTCGCTCGGCGGGTACGTCGCCATGGCGTTCCTGCGCCGGCGGCCGGACCGCGTGTCGGCGCTCGCGCTGCTCGGCACGCGGGCCGCCGCGGACGACGAGGGGACCGCCGCCCGGCGGCTCGGGTTCGCGGCGCGGGTCACCGACCCCGTCGCCGGTCCCGCCCTGACCGCCGCGACCACTCCGCTGCTGCTCGGCCGGACCCACCGCGAACGCCTGGTGGGCCGGGTCGGCGCGATGGCGCGCGCCGTCGCGCCGGAGGACGTCGCGTGGGCGCAGCGGGCGATCGCGGCGCGGGCCGCGTCCTACGACGTGCTGGCGGCGTTCGACCGGCCGGCCGTGGTGCTGGTGGGGGAGGAGGACGAGCTGGTGTCGCCCGACGACGCGCGGGCGGTGGCCGCGGCGCTGCCCCGCGGCCGGCTGGAGGTCGTGCCCGCGGCGGGTCACCTGCTGCCGGTGGAGGCCCCGGAGGTCGTGACCAAGGTGTTGGCGGAGCTGGCGGAGGAGGTCGCGTGACGGCCGTGGACCACGCCCGGTGGGGCTTCACCGCGTCGACCGGGCTCGCGTTCACCCGCGTGGACATCGTGGACGCGCACTTCGACGCGTGCCTGACCACGTACCTCGACCTGCTGCGCCGGTTCGGGGTGCGGCCGGGGTGGCACGTGCTGGACGCGGGCGCCGGCGGCGGGCGGTTCCTGCCCTACCTGGCCGACCTGGTCGGGCCGGCGGGCAGGCTGTCGGCGCTCGACCTGGCGGCGGAGAACGTCGCGCTGGTCCGGGAGCGGTGGGCGTCGCTGGCCGTGCTGGACGACGTGCGGCAGGGGGACGTGACCGCGCTGCCTTACCCGGACGACATGTTCGACGCCGCGTGGTGCGCCAACACGGTGCAGTACCTGGACGACGACGCGTTGCGGCGTGCGCTCGCCGAGTTGAGGCGGGTCGTCAGGCCCGGTGGGCTGGTGGGAGTGAAGGACCTGGACGCGAGCACGATCACGGCGCGTCCCGGTCCGCCGTTCCTGTTCGCGGACTTCTTCCGGGCGGCGGCGTCCCGGTCGGCGTACGCGCGCAACCTGCTGCGCGGCCGGGACCTGTACCGGTTCCTGCGGGAGGCCGGGCTGTCGGAGGTGCGGCAGCACACCCTGCTCGCGGAGCACTTCGCGCCGTTCGGCGAGGCCGAGCGGTCGTTCTACGGGCAGTCCTGCGCGAGCCTCGCGGCGCAGGCCGGCTACGACCCGGACTGGCGGGTCATGCGGGACCCGGACGACCCGGCGCACCCGTTGAACGCGCCGGACGGCTACTTCGCCGAGGGCGCGGTCCTGGCCGTGGGCACGGTGTAGGACGCCCGGGGGAGCACAGCCGGACGTGGGGGGGGCCGGGGGGCCCCGGCCCGCCCGGGCGCCCCCCACCCACACCCGCCCGGCGCGGCCCCGCCGGCCCCCCGCCGGCCGCCCGGGCGGGGGGGGACAGGGGAGCACCCCCGC
>NZ_JBHYXZ010000210.1:0-12367 GCF_042752395.1 Actinosynnema sp. NPDC059335
GGGGGTCCCGCCATCACGCGTCAACACGCGGGGGGTTCTGACACTGGGGGCGTGTTTGTGTGGTACTCGGTTTCTTGGGGCGTAAACGCGCGGGGGGGGCCGGGGCCGGGGGGGATTGGGGGCCTGCGGGCGCGGCGGGACCACGGACGGGCTGTTCTGCGCCGCCGCGGGCTGCTGCTGCGGGGCGCGGGGGCCGGGGCGCGGGCCGGGAGCCGGGCGCGGCGCCTGCTGGGGCGGCTGCGGCACGGCCGCCGGGGTCGGGGCCGGCGCCGGAGCCGGTGCGGAGGCCGCGGCCGGGGCCGGGGCCTGGGGCTGCGGCGTCGCCGCCGGCGCCGCGGGCTGCGGCGCGGCCGGCTTGGCCATCGGCTTCGGGGCCATCGGCTTGGGGCCGGGCACCGGACGGGGACCCGGCTTGCCGGCGGGCGCCGACGGACGCGGGGTCGGGTCGTTGCGGACCTCGCCCGACGCCGACGGCGCGGGCTTGGGCGGCGCCGGGCGGGCGCCGGACGGCTTGGGCTTCGACTCGCCCTTGGCGTAGGCGTCACGCAGCCGCCGGGCCACCGGGGCCTCGACGGTGCTGGACGCGGACTTCACGTATTCGCCCTGGTCGGCGAGCTTGCTCAGCAGTTCTTTACTCGTGACGCCGAGCTCTTTGGCGAGCTCGTGCACGCGGGCCTTACCTGCCACTGCACTCCTCTGTGAGGGAGGCCGGCGGGCAAGTCCCGTCGACCTCGTCTTAACGTCGCGCGTTCATGTCTTCAGCTTCACGGCTGACTCATGACGGGTCGACCTGCTTCCTTGCTTCCTGCTGGTCCCGGGGCGATCCCGCGACCTACTTCCCAACACCGCTCGAGGTGACCGCGAACGCGTTCCACGTCGAGCGACCCCTGGACCCGGAAGGCCCGGGGGAACGCCCGCCGCTTCTCGGCGTTGCGGAGGCAGTCCGGATCGGGGTGCAACCATGCTCCCCTACCGGGCAGCCGTCTGCGTGTGTCCGGGACCACGGCCCCGTCCACGACCACCACGCGCAGCAGCTCGGAGGGCAACGTCCGGGCGCGGCATCCGATGCACGTACGAACCGGGCCGTGGTGCGTGAGATCCGATCCCCGACGTTGAACCACTGAGAAGTCTATCCCCTGTTGCCTAGTCAGCCGAACCGGATGTCGCCGCGCCCGCCGGAGCGGACCCGCCGGCCTCCGCGTCGCTGCGGATGTCGATGCGCCAGCCGGTGAGGCGCGCGGCCAGCCGGGCGTTCTGGCCCTCCTTGCCGATGGCGAGGGAGAGCTGGAAGTCCGGGACCACGACCCGTGCCGTCTTGGCGCGCTCGTCGAGCACTCTCACGGACACAACCTTCGCCGGTGACAAAGCATTCCCGACGAACGTGGCGGGGTCGTCCGAGTGGTCGATGATGTCGATCTTCTCACCGGCCAGCTCGCTCATGACGTTGCGCACCCGGGCCCCCATCGGGCCGATGCACGCCCCCTTGGCGTTGACGCCGGGCACCGTCGTGCGGACCGCGATCTTCGAACGGTGACCTGCCTCACGTGCCACCGCCGGGATCTCCACGGTGCCGTCGGCGATCTCCGGGACCTCCAGCGCGAAGAGCCGGCGGACCAGGTTCGGGTGGGTGCGCGAGAGGGTGATCTGGGGGCCGCGCGCGCCGCGGGAGACGCCCACGACGTAGCACTTGAGCCGCGAGCCGTGCTCGTAGGACTCGCCGGGCACCTGCTCGGCGGGCGGCAGCACGCCCTCCGTGTCGCCGATCTGGACGACGACCATGCCGCGGGCGTTGGCGCGGGCGTCGCGCTGCACCACGCCGGCGATGATCTCGCCCTCCTTGGCGGAGAACTCGCCGAACGTGCGCTCGTGCTCGGCGTCGCGCAGGCGCTGGAGGATGACCTGGCGGGCGGTGGTGGCGGCGATGCGGCCGAAGCCCTCGGGGGTGTCGTCCCACTCCTCGGCGACGGTCCCGTCCGGGTTCAGCTCCTGGGCGAGCACCCGCACCACGCCGGTCTTGCGGTCGATCTCGACGCGGGAGTGCGAGTGGTGGCCCTCGGTGTGCTTGTAGGCGGTCAGCAGGGCGGTCTCGATGGCCTCGAGGACGGTGTCGAAGGGGATGTCCTTGTCCCGCTCGATCGCCCTGAGAGCGGCGATGTCGACGTTCACTCCGACTCCTCCTCCAGGTGCTTGCCTTCGAGGAGCGCGAGCTCTTCGACCGGCGGCTGCTTGAACTCGACTTCGACGACGGCGCGCTCGATCGTCCGGTACTCGACGCGGCGCAGCTCGCCCTTGACCAACAGCACGACCCCGGTGTCGTCGGCGTCGCCGACGCGGCCGAACCACTCGACCTGGTCCGGCTGCTTGACCTTCACCAGGCGCAGCCGGTTGCGCTTCCAGTGGCGAGGCTTGGTGAGCGGGCGGTCCGCGCCGGGCGAGGTGACCTCGAGCGTGTACGGCCCCGCGATCAGGTGCTCGTGCGCGTCGAGGGCGGCGGACACGGCGCGACTGGCCTGCGCCACCTCGTCCAGCCCGATCCCCTCGTCGCCGTCCACGACCACCTTGACCAGCCTGCGACGCCCAGCCTGGTTCACGTCGAGCAGCTCGAGGTCGAAGCCGATCGCCTCGACCGCCTCCCGCACGACGGGTGCTAGCTGCGCGGCGAGTTCTCCGCGCGGCGGGCTGGACACGTGGTGACTCCAAGTTCTCTTCGAGTGCAGAGGGCACGGCAACCCCGGCCGACGCTGCACTCGCCGGCCGTGGTCGCCCAGACTATCTCGTTCGGCGGTCGGACACGTCCCGCGGGCGAGGGGCCGCCTCTGGCAGGATCGGAACCCGTGATCGGAAGAACGGCGTTCAGCAGGCGCGCGGTGCTGCTGGCGACGGCCACCGCGCCGCTGGCAGTCGCGTGCACCACACCCCCTCCCCCTCCGCCGCCACCGGACCCGCTGGCGGAGTTGGTGAAGGCGGCGCTGTCGGACGCCGCGCTGGCCACCGCCGTGGGCGCGCCCGAGACCGCCGCCGCGCGCGCCGAGCACGCCACGCGGTTGCAGGCCGAGGTCGACCGCGCCACGCCGCGCGTGCCGGGGTCTTCGGCGCCGCCGACGACGTCGGCCCCGGTCGCGCCGCCCGCGGGGGCGTCGCGCGAGGCGTTGGTGCCGGCGTTGCAGGCGGCGCAGAAGCAGGCGGGGGACATGGTGGCGTCGGTCGAGCCGCACCGGGTGGGCCTGGTGGCGTCGGTGGCGGCCGGGTGCGCGAGCCTGGTGGAGGCGTTGTCGTGAGCGTGGACGCGGTGCAGGGGGCGTTGGCCGCGGAGCACGCGGCGGTGTGGACGTACGGGCTGGTCAGCGCGTTCATCACGGGTCCGCAGCAGGCGGCGGCGGTGGCGGACGGCGCGAACGCGCACCGGGCGCGGCGGGACGTGACGGAGCGGTGGCTGCGCGACGCGGGCGCGACCCCGCGCCCACCGGCCCCGGCCTACCTCCCGCCGCAGCCGGTGGACAGCGCGGCGTCGGCCATCGCGGCGTTGATCACGGTGGAGACCGACGCGTGCGCGGCGTGGCGCGGGGTGCTGGAGCGGACCGACGACGGGGCGCTGCGGACGTCGGCGCTGGACGCGTTGACCGTGTCGGCGGTGCGCGCGACGCGGTGGCGGAAGGCGGCGGGCGTGACGCCCACGTCGATCACGTTCCCGGGTGCCGGGGTGGGCTGACACCCGCGGCGCGGCGGGCGGCTCAGGGTGTGTGGGCGACGCCGGACTGATAGGGGTGGCGGCGCGCCGAGGCGCGACAACCCCGGGACGTGGGCGGCTCCCAGGACGGGCGATCCGGGCACGGGCGGCTCCGGGCACCCAGTGGCTCCAGGCGTCCGGAGGCACCCGGTGGCTCCAAAGCCCACGGCGGCACCGGGGCACACGGCGGCTCCCGGCGCAAGGCAGCCGTCGGCGGCTGTGGACAGGTCCGGTGTCCCGGTCCGCCCGCGCCGTGGGCGGTGCCGGGCGCGGTCAGGAGGTCAGTTCGGCGGCGAGGCGGAAGGCGTCGTTGCTGATCCGCTTCATCAGGGTGTTGTGCGCGGTCTCGTCGGGGCCGTGCTTGACCGTGTCCGACTCGATGATGATCACGTCGCGGTCCTGCTGCCGGGCCGCGAAGCCGCCGTTGCCCAGGGTGGTCAGGTTCGGCACCCGCACCGCGCCGTCCTTGACCAGGTCGTTGACGTTGCCCGTGCCATCGCGGGTGGTCAGGTCCTTCAGCTTGGCGGCGTCCTCGGCCGTCTTCATCCGCACGATGGACACCGACGTGTAGATGGTCACCCCGTCGGGTGTCTTGGTCGTGTACAGACCGCGAGTGAGCTGCTGGCACGGGGTGCTGGTCAGGAACGTCTTGGTCTGCCCGTACGCGTGCACCGCGCAGTCGCTGTCCTTCAGCGGCTCGGGGACGTCCGGCGACGCGGTGAACGCGAACTCGCCCGCCGGCGCGGAGGTGGTGGTCGGCGTGCCGGTGTGGGTGTTCTTCGGCATCACCACCAGCCACACCAGCCCGGACACCACGGCCACGCCGAGCAGTCCCAGCCCCTTGAGCACCAGCCCGCGCCGCGAGCGCGCTGCCGTGCCCGCCGGCGCGGTACGGCGGCGCGGCGGTGGCGGAGGGGAGCCGAGCAGCGAGTCCAGCTGCCCGATCTCCGACCGCCACAGCGGCGCGGTGTCCGACGGACGGACGGGCGGGATCCGCTGCGTCACCTCTTCGGGTGATTCGGGAGGAACCGACACAAAGACCCACGGTAACGGAAGAGGGTCAGGCGAGCGCTGTGAGCACCAGGTCGACGTCCTCCACCGTGTTGTAGAGGTGGAACGCGAGCCGCACCCGCCCGGCGCGCAGGCTGGACCGCACGCCGGCCGCCGCGAGCCGCTCGCCGGCGGACGGCAGGTCGAGCGACACGACGGCCGACCCGCGCGGGGCCAGCCCGAGGCCCGTGAGCAGGGCGTCGGCCAGTCCGACGGCGTGGTCCCGGACGGCCGCGAGGTCGAGCGAGGCGAGGTAGGGCAGGGACGCGGCGGCGCCGTACTGGGACAGCCAGACCGGGGAGATGTCGAGCCGCCGGGCGTCGGGCGCGAGCCGCAGCGGCAGCCCGTACACGGTGGCCCACGGGTCCTCGCCGGCGAACCAGTTCGCCGCCACGGGCACCGTGCGCTCCAGCGCCGAGGGCGAGCAGGCGAGCCACGCGCACCCGCGCGGCGACATCAGGAACTTGTAGCCGACGGCCACCACCCAGTCCGCCCACCCCAGGTCCAGCGGCATCCAGCCGACCGCCTGGGAGGCGTCCAGCAGCACGGGCACGCCGGTCGCGCGCAGGCCGTCCAGGTCCGCCACCCGCCCGTCGGCGGACTGCACGACGCTCACCGCGACCAGGTCGTGCCGCCCCGCTTCGGCCACGACGTCGTCGAGATCGACTTCGGTGACCCGCAGGCCGCGCGCCGCGAACGGGAACGTGAGGCTGGTGAACTCGCCGCGCACCACGAGCACCGACGCGTCGGCGGGCAGCCCGGCCGCCACCAGCGACACGAGCTGGGACACCGACGCGCCCGCGGCGACCCGCTCGGACGGCACGCCGACGAGCCGCCCGAACGCCTCCCTGGCCGTGCCGACCTGCTCGTCCACCGCGCCGGGACCGTCCGCACCGGTCGCCCACCGCCGCACCGCGTCCGCGACGACGGAGGCCGTGTGCGCCGGCGGCACGCCGATGCTCGCCGTGTTCAGGTAGCCGAGGGGGACGTCGAAGGTCGAGCCGAAGGCAGAACGCATGGGATCATCACACGGTCTCGGCCACGCCGCCGTCCACCGATTTGCGGTTCTTGCGCCGGGCGTAGACCTGCTTGCGGGTGCGGGCGACGACCTCGCCGCGGTCGTCCACCACGTCGGTGGAGAACCAGACCAGGGCCTTGCCGCCGTCGGCCGTCAGCGAGCGGACCTCCTCCAGCCGCTCGTCGGTCAGCCGGAACTCGGCGTGCACGGTGCCGCGGCCGGGCTTGACGAACTCGATCTCGCCCGCCCGGTCCCAGACCAGGTGCTCGCGGCCGAGGTTGTGCAGCACGAGCAACATCCAGAACGGGTCGGTCATCGCGAACAGCGAGCCGCCGAAGTGGGTGCCGACGTAGTTGCGGTTCCACCAGTGCATCCGCATCCGGACCTTGACGTAGCGGTAGTCGTCGGACAGCTCGACCACGCGGATGCCGGCGAACAGGAACGGGGGCCACAGGTTCATGCCGCGGCGCAGACGCGATGCCTTCACGGCCGTCATGTTACCAGCGGGTAATACGCACTCGGCCGGAATCAGCGCAGGGTGACGACGTTCCCCGTCACCCTCGCCGCCGCCTCCGAGCACAGGAACGCCACCACCGCGGCCACGTCCTCGGGCTGTGACACGTCGTGCTCCGCGCGCACCGCGTCGTTGACCCAGCCGGTGTCGGTGACGCCCGGCTTGACCACGTTCGACGTGATGCCGTGCGGCCACAGCTCGGCCGCCGCCGACATGGCGTAGTTGTCCAGCGCCGCCTTCGCCGCGCCGTAGGAGACCTCGCTGGGGAACCCGTGCGGGCCGCCGGAGGTCAGGCCGACGACCCGGCCCCAGTTGCCGCCGCGGGCGATGTGCCGCCGGGCGAACTCGGCGATCAGCAGCGCGCCCGCCCGCGCGTCCACCGCGAACTGGGCGTCGAACGTCTGCGGCGTCACGGCCTGGAGCACCCGGCCGAACCGGTCCTTCTCGACCGCGAGGAACGTGTCCTGCACCCAGCCGGAGGCGTTGTTGACCAGGATGTCCACCGGCCCGAAGACCCGTTCCGCGGCGTCGAACAGCGCGGCGGGCGCGTGCGGGTCGGTGAGGTCCGCCTCCACCGCGTGCGCCTTCCCGCCCGCCTCGGCGATCGCGGCGACCACGTCGTCGGCGTCCGACTCGCGGGCGGTGAAGTACTCGCGGGGCAGGCTCGGGTCCGGCGCAGGGGCGAAGCGCAGGAACGTGATGAGGACGTTGACGCCCTGGGCCGCGAGCGCCTTCGCGGTCGCGGCGCCGATGCCCTGGTTCGCGCCGGTGACGATCGCGGTGTGGATCACGGTCGGCATCCTGCCCCATCGGATCGCGGCGTCGCACCGCGATTTCGGTGGCGGGCGCGCGTCGTTCGTAAGCTCTGGGCATGCGCAGCGAAGAGATCGAGGTCCGCACCGGCTCGACCGAGGTCGTGCACGACCTCACCCGCGCGTGCGAGGACTTCCTGGCCGATGTGGACGGCGACGGGCTGCTGCACGTCTGGGTGCCGCACGCCACCGCGGGCCTGGCGGTGCTGGAGACCGGCGCGGGCAGCGACGACGACCTGCTGGCCGCGTTGCGCGAGCTGCTGCCCGCCGACGGCCGGTGGCGGCACCGCCACGGGACGCCGGGCCACGGCCGTGACCACGTGCTGCCCGCGCTGGTGCCGCCGTACGCGACCATCCCGGTGCTAGGCGGTGTGCTGGCGCTGGGCACCTGGCAGTCGGTCTGCCTGGTCGACACCAACGTCGACAACCCCGTCCGCAAGGTCCGCTTCACGTTCCTGCCCGGGTAGCAGCAGCGCGACCAGGCCGACGGCGGCGAGCGCGACGAACACCCAGACCTGGGCGGCGTCGGGCGAGCCGCCGTGCAGCAGCGCCCGCAGCCCTTCGGTGGAGAACCGGAACGGCGTCCACGACCACAGCAGGGCCCGGTAGGCGGGGGCGAGCAGCTCGGGCACCTGGCCCGCGACCGCGGGCGCGATCAGGTACAGCGGGGCGAGCACCGCCATCGCGCGGATGCCGAGCAGCCTCAGCAGCGCGCCCTGGACCAGCGCGAACGCCAGCCCGACGAGCGCGAGGTAGCCGAGCACGCCCCAGTCGAGGGGCAGCGACGAGTCCCACAGCGCGAAGAACCCCGCCACCACGGCGACGCCGAGCACGGTCGTGGCCGCCGCGCCCACCAGCCGGCCCGCCGCCGACTCCCGGCGCGCGAGCAGCGTGAACGCCGCGCCGGCGACCAGGCCGGCGATCCACAGCAACGCGCTCGCCGCGAGCGGCGCGGTCCGGCCGGCGGCCGAGGCCGGGTCCAGCGTGACGACCTCCGCCCGCATCCCCGCGCCCTGCGCGACGCCGCCGAGCACCTGCTGGGCGACCTGCGTGCCGGACGGGTTCACCGCGCCGGACAGCACCACGGTGGCGTGGTCGGGCGCGAGTTCCAGCACCCCGTAGACCTCCTGCCGGGACAGCAGCTCCCGCGCCTCGTCCGGCGCGGCCACCCGCCACGAGACCTCCGCCACGTCCCCGCCCGCGAGCCTGTCCGCGACACCGCGCAGTGGGGGCGGCGCGTCCGGGGCCACGGCGACGGCGAGCGGCACCGCGTCGGGGTGCGCCGTCGCCTGGACGCCGAACGTCAGCAGGCCCAGGACGAGGGCGATCACCGCGCCGACCGCGGCGGTGGCCACCGCGATGACCGCCGGCGGCCGGTCGTGCAGTGCGGCCATGGGTGTCCTCCTCGGTAGTTCATCATGTGTTGAATTAGAGGCTACGACCCGTGCGCGCCGGAAGTCAACGCGTGCTGAATTAGGCGGAGCGGTCCGACCACCGGAGGTCATTGGGTACGGTTCAGCCGTGACTTACCCAGGTGGCGGCCGGCCCGGCCAGGGCGACTGGGGCCAGCAGGACAGCGGCTACCCGCAGCAGGTCTTCCCGCAGAGCTACGGCCCGTCGGGCTCGTACGGCGGGCTCGGGGTGTTCTCCGGCGGCGACGAGCCCCCGCCCCCGAAGAAGAGCAAGGCCAAGCTGTGGCTCGTGATCGGCGCGGTCGTCGTCGTCCTGGTGGGCGGCGGCGTGACGGCGTTCGTGCTCACCCGACCGGACGACTCGACCCCGGTCGCGCAGAACACCGACACCAGCACGACCACGACCACCGCCACGACGACCACGACGCCGAAGACCAGCCAGTCGAAGGCCCCGAACGCCACCTGCCAGCCGCTCAAGGCGGACTGGAACTGCCTGCCCGTGCAGGCCCTGTCGTACAGCTACGACGTGCCCAAGGGCTGGTCGCCCGCGCAGGGCAGCGCCCCGGTCGAGGGCATGACCGACGTGAAGCTCACCGGCCTCACCGTCACCGGGGCCTACGACTGCGGCGGCAAGGAGTTCACCCGCGGCGGCGCGGGCGGCGCCGTGGTGCCGCAGACCGACCTGACCGCGGTGGCCAACGACTTCGCCCGCAAGCTCGCCACCCAGTACTACAAGTCCGCGCCCCAGTCCGAGGTCAAGCTGGGCGAGCCGAGGTCGGTGACGCTGCCCAGCTCGCTGGGCGACATCCAGGGCGTGCAGGTCGACGCGACCGCCACCACCTCGGGCGACCCGTGCCTGGCCACCAAGGGCATGGTGAAGGTCCTGGTGCTCAAGGGCGACAAGGGCTTCCACGTGTTCATGGCCAACGGCGACCTGGAGGGCGGCCCGGCCGAGCCGAAGCCCCCGACGGAGGCGGACCTGCAGGGCATGGTCGACTCCGTGAAGCCGCTGAGCCAGTGAGCTACACCGGGCTGGGCGTCTACCAGCAGCAACCCCCGAAGCGGCCGAACCGCGCGCCGCTGTGGATCGCGCTGGCGGCGGTGGCCGTGCTGGTCGTCGGCGGCGGGGTGACGGCCTTCGTGCTGCTCGACCGCGACGACGGCGGCGCGCCCGCGGGGACCACGTCGGCCGCGTCGACCGCGCCCGAGCCCGACTGGCAGCCGGTGGACGACTCGCAGGCGGGCCTGTTCTACGAGCTGCCGCCGTCGTGGGAGTCCACCGGCGGCGGCGCGTCCGGCCGGATCAGGCTGACCACGTCGTACGTGTCCCGGCCGTTCCGGTGCCAGGGCCGCGACATGATCCAGGCGCAGGCCATGGCCGGGTCGATCATCGAGGACGACCCGGAGCAGGTCGCCACCGAGCTGGTGAACCGGATCGCGGCCGGCGGGTACACGGTGAACGGCGCGGCCCCGGAGGTCGGCGAGCCGCGCGTCGAGGCGGCGGACGACGAGGTGGTCCGGCTCAGCGTGGAGGTGACGCCGAAGGCCGCCAACGCGTGCTACGCGCCGAAGGCCGCGGTGAGCGCGGTGGCGTTCCGGAACGGGGCCAAGGTGTCGGTGTTCGTGCTCAACGTCGCCCAGGGCGGGCCGCACGTGGCCGAAGGCCCCTCGGACGACGACGTCGCGCGCATCCTGGGGAGCGTGCGGCTGTCGTGAACACGCTGGTGCTGTGGGACATCGACCTGACCCTCATCGACGCCCGCGGCCTGGGCCGCGACTGGTACCGCACCGCGCTGCGCGCGACCACCGGGCTGGACCTCGTGCACGTGCCCGCCTTCGCGGGCCGCACCGAGCGCGCCATCACGCGGGAGCTGCTGACGGCGCACGGGCTGGAGCCGACCGAGGAACTGGTGGGGCGGCTGCACGCGGAGCTGATCGCCGTGGCCACGCGGGAGCGGCACCTGCTGCCGGCCCGCGGCCACGTGCTGCCGGGCGCCCTGGCCACGCTGGAGGCGTTGGCGGCGCGCGAGGACGTCGTGCAGTCGCTGGTCACCGGCAACCTGGTGGAGATCGCCCGGCTGAAGCTGGCCGCGTTCGGCCTGGACGCGCACCTCGACTTCGAGATCGGCGGCTACGGCTCGGTGTCCGAGCACCGACCCGCGCTGGTGCTGGAGGCGGTGCGGCTGGCGACGGCCAAGCACACCCGCGACTTCCGGACCGTGGTCATCGGCGACACGCCGCACGACGTGGACGCGGCGCTGCGCCACGACGCCGTCGCCATCGGCGTGGCGACCGGTCGCAGCACCACCGCGGACCTGCGGGGAACGGGCGCCCACGTCGTCCTGGACGACCTGTCCGACACCGCCGCGGTGCTGCGGGCCGTCCTCAACCCCTGAGGGGCGCGCTCCACAGGCGCAGCTCTTGGTTCGGTGGCGAGTCCACCACGCCGAACAGGAACGTCCGGTCCCGGGTCGACGCGACCGCGGGCACCTCGGCGAGCCGGTCGAAGCCGTGGTCCCGAACCGGCATCCGGGTCCACGTGATGCCGTCGGGCGAGGTCCACACCAGTCCGGCCGCGCCGTCGTCGGTGCGCCCTATGGCCAGGGCGCCGCGGCCCCACGGGTGCGCGTCGACCGCCCACTGGTGGTCCCGGTCCGTCACGCCCGCGTCCGGCAGCCGCCCGAGGTCGATGCTGCCGGCGCTCCACCCCGGCTCGTCGTCACGCCGGTACCGCGCGTGGAGACCGTCGGCATCCCGCCCGAGCACGAAGGTGAGCGACCCGATCCGCCCGGTGGCATCGCGGTAGCCCTGGGGCAGGCCGTCGCCGATGTAGGTCCACGTCGTCCCGTCCGCCGAGCGGAACAGCGGGGTGCCGTCGCTCAGGCCGAGATCCGAATCGTGCAGGAGGAAGCCGTCCTGCGTGGCCGTCAACCGGGGGAGCACCCCCGCGAACTCGTCATCGGCGATCGTGACCGCGTGGCCGAAGGACCGCCCGTCCTCCGCGTGCCACACCCGGAAACCCTGGAAGCCGTCGGGGTCGTCCGTCGCGCCGAGCCCCATCGCCGGGTGGTCGTAGCCGATCACGACCACGCCGCGCGGCCCGGCCGCGATCGTCATGAACGGGTCGTCACGGGCGCTGTCCGGCAGCGGCGACCGTTCCCACCGCTCGCCGTCCTCCGTGCGCCACACCACCACCTCGTCCCGGCTGCCCCCGAGCACGTACGCGGCGGAGGCGTGCGCGGCGACCGACCGACCGCGCAGGAACAGGGAGAACCCCTCCGGGGCGCGGGCCGTCCACGCATGCCCGTCCGGTGAGGTGAACAGCGCCGGCGCGGCGTACTCCCCGGCGACCAGGAGCCCGCCGTCCCACCCGGCCGCGTCGAGCACGTACAGCGACGCGAGCGCCGGTGGCAGCTCGCCCGGGTCGTGCGGCGACCAGCGCGGCACCTCGAACGGGGTCGGCGCGGGAGCCGCCGCGCACCCCGTCAGGAGCAGCAGCGACAGCACGACCGACCTCAGCACGACGGCCGCCAGACGAACGCCTCGGTGTCGGCGCAGAACGGCCGGGCGGCGACGACCGCCGTGGTGCGGAACGGCGTGCCCCCGTCGTCCACCAGCAGCTCGCCCTCCTGCCCGCCGGAGGTCCACCGCAGGTGCAGGCGCCACTCGACGTCCTCGGTCCCCGAGTACGGGCGGATGACGAGCAGCTCGGGCTCGAAGTCGTTGACCTTGTACGGGAAGGGCGGCACCGGGCCGGGGGGGGGGGGGGGGCGGGGCGGCGCGCCGGGCCCGCGGGGGCGCGGGGGAGGGAGAGAGAGAGGGCGCGCTGCGTTA